>JAIRLA010000156.1 GCA_031259795.1 Azoarcus sp. | reverse complement strand
CAGCCGCCTGCCGTCCCCTCCCCCGCTTGCGGGGGAGGGTGCCCCGTCTGGGGCGGGAGAGGGTTTCGTTCTATGCGGAGCGAAGCGACGCTGATTAAAAAGGGGGAGGAAGGAAGGGAACGTTTGTCCACGCCCCGCCGCAGAGAAAACAGCGTCGCTTCGCTCCGTATGAAAGGAAACCCTCTCCCGCCCCTGACGGGGCACCCTCCCCCGCAAGCGGGGGAGGGGACGGCAGGCGGCTGTGATTGGGGGAAGGAAGGGCTGGCGGTTGTGATTGGGGGAGGGTCATGTCGGCAAAGCGCCGTCGTTGCGATGAACCTTCCCTCCCCCGCTTGCGGGGGAGGGTGGCCGAAGGCCGGGAGAGGGCTTCCAACCATGCGGAGCGCAGCGACGCTGGATAAAAAGGGGCGAAGTATCGGCAAGACGCTTGTCGCCGCGACAGTCCTCTCCCCTTCGTCATTGCGAGGAGCGCAGCGACGCGGCAATCCAGTTCCAACCAACCGGAGAGCAGCGACGCTGATTTTTTGGCGGCAGGGAATGGACGGGCGTCCCGCTCCTCTTCCCTTTTATCCAGCGTCGATTCGCTCCGTATGGAACGAAGCCCTCTCCCGCCCCTGACGGGGCACCCTCTCGCCCGCCAAGCGGGGGAGGGAAGGAATCCATCGGACGGAACCAGACATTTATTCGCCTCCGGATTCCCGTCCGCTCCGCCCTCGCAGGACTTCCGCGAAGATTTGGAGGGTGTCGGCCAATCGCCGGGCGGTTTCCGGGGGCGGCAGGGGTAGTTTGAGGCTGGATGCGCCGGTGGCCGGATCACGTTCGATCCACGGATGGGCAGGCGCGTCGGGGTGGCTGGCCGCGGCGAGCGCCGAAACCAGTTGCGCGCCCGCCTGGGCCAGCGCTTGCCAGGGATCGGCGGCTTGCCGCGCGGCCTCTGCGGCGGAGGCGGGGTGTGGTTCCGGCGCGCCTTTGCCCCAGGCTTCGCCGGATGCCATGGGCGAGTCCGTCCTTTCATCGCTGGCCGCGAGCGACGGAGAAGCGGCGCGGATCGCCGCCGCGGCTTCCTCGTCCGCCGGCACGGCTTCGCCTTCGCCCATGTGGCCGGTGACGCTTTCGACTTCCTTCATGAAACGGGCAAGGCGCGAGCCGCCCAGCGAAATTTCGCTCGCGCCGCCGTCCAGGATGCCGGCCGACAGGGAACGCTTGAAAGCCAGTACCGAAAGGATGCCCTCCTCGATACTGCCTTTGGCGATGAAGTTGATGATTCGTACCGGCTGCTTCTGGCCCATGCGGTGAATCCGTCCGGCCCGTTGTTCGAGCACGGCGGGATTCCAGGGCAGATCCAGATTCACCAGAGTGGAGGCATGTTGCAGGTTGAGTCCGGTCGCGCCCGCGTCGGTGGACAGAAACACCCGGCATTCCGGATCGTTCTGGAAGCGTTCGAGCAATGCGGGCCGTTTTTCGGCGGGCACGCCGCCATGAAAACTTACATACCCGATGCCGCGCGCCGCGAGCCGGCGGATCACCACCTCATGCATGCGCGTCCATTGGCTGAACGCCACGACCTTGGCGTCCGGTTGTTCGAGCAGGCCATCGAGCAGCGCCGCCAATTCGTCCGCCTTGACGCCATGATCGCTTTCCGAGTCCAGCAGATAGCTGCTGTCACAGGACATGCGCATGTTCTGCAAGGCGCAGGTCAGGCGGCGCTGATCCTGTTCGGAGAGATATTTCATCTTGCGCCAGCGATTGGCGATCCGTGTCACGATCTCCCCGTTTTCCTGATGATGGCGCATTTGCGCCTCCGTCATGGGAACGAGAAGATTCTGGTCGGTGCGCTCCGGCAACTGCGTCAGCACTTCCGACTTGCGGCGGCGGATCATGACCGGCGCCAGAAGCTCGCCGATCCGCTCCAGCCCCGTGTAGCCGAGCACCCGCCCGTTTTCGTCTTTTACCTGATGTTCGTGCAGGAGTTTCCAGGTCGGCCCCAGGCGGTAGGGATCCACGAACTGGATGACGGAGATCAATTCTTCGAGTTTGTTCTCCAGCGGCGTGCCGGTGAGCACGAAAGCGTAGGGGCTGTCGATGCGTTTCAAGGCGCGCGCGGCGATGGTGTTCCAGTTCTTGATCCGTTGCGCTTCGTCGACGATGACCAGATCGGGCGCCCAGGCCGCGATCAGGTCGAGGTCCGGCTTGAGCTTTTCATAGTTGGTGATCTTGCAGAAATCGTCTTCGGCATAATCCTTCCGCCGCTTGACGTAATTGCCCGCCATGACGCGGGACTCGCGTCCGGCGAAACGGAGGATTTCGCTTTGCCATTGATATTTGAGGGAAGTCGGGCAGACCACCAGCACTTTCGAGACGCCGAAATGGCGGGCGAGGATTTCAGCGGCGGCGATGGCCTGGATGGTTTTGCCCAGCCCCATTTCGTCGCCGAGCAACGCTCTTCCCGCCCGGGCGGCGAATAGAGCGCCTTGCGCCTGATAGGGATACAGGGGGGCCTTGAGCCAATCCCGCAAATGCGCTTCGGCGCTTCCCCGGGGGAAAAGGCCATCGATTTTTCGCACGCGCCATTCGGCGTCCCGGTGGCTGGCGACGAAATCGAGCGCGTCGTCGTGAGCGCGCAATGTGTGGCCGCTTTGCGCCGCGAGCGCGAGAAAAGCGGGCAATTCGCCGAACCTTTCGGGCGTCAGCAAACCATTTTCGCCGAACAGGCTGCTGGCGGCGGCGCGCAAATCCGGGGGACAATCGAGACCGGCGTGGAAATACAGGCGGGGGCCGCGCTCGCCGTTATCATCGTGGCGGAGCAGCAATTCGGAAAACGGCGGCTGAAAGCCGCGCGTGAAGGCTTTTTTCGCGCCGCGTTTCTTTTCCAATTGAGCAAGAACGAATTCGATGTGCTTGCAGGTTCCCAGCGCATTCGTGGCGTAATCCGGGCAAGTGCAATGATTCTTTCCCGGCTGCCGCCCGCGGATCGCCACGCGATAGCTGATCCGGGAATGCGGATTGCGGACGCGGAAATCGGAAAAGATCGCTTCTTCGCCCAGGTTTTCCCATTCGTATTTCTGTTCGCGCCCGAACTGCCGCCGCAGGATGCGTTGCCAGTCGACCGGCGACATCTCTTTGGGCGCGACGGTTCGGGAGAGCTTGGCTTCTTCCTTGCGGGAACGGGATTTTGTGCCGGATTTTGTACCTGTACCGGATTTCGCGCCGGACGAAACGCGGCGCCGCGCGGGGGAGTTCATGGGAATGATTTTCCAGGGGCGAAAACGGGAATTGGACGACCTGTCCGGAAGTCGCGCATTATGCAATGTATCCCCGCGCTGCCGCAACATGGATCACGGCGTCCGGCATTCTGGGGCATGCTCATGGATTTGGCGGCGGCGCGCGCCCGTCCGGGAAACGCTCGTTCTTCAGCCTTTTCGCAGGAAAACCGGCGTCAACAGCCACGACAGCATGACCCCCAGGGCGGCGGTCAGGCCGAGGGCGCGCAGCGCCGGGGTCGCGGACAGCGCGAGGAGTCCGAAAGACAAAAGGGTGAGCAGGGCGGCAAGCGTGGTGGCGAGAAGCGTATGCGCATGCGATTGGCGCGCTTGCAGGAAAATGGCGTAATCGACTCCCATGCCGAGGGTGAGCAGGAGCGCGAGAATGCTCAGGAGTTGGAGGGGGATGTCCAGATAGCCCATGATGGCGAGCGTCATCCCGCCCGCCGCCAGCACCGGCGCGACGATGCGCCAGACGCGCGCCTTGAAGAAGGGGAAAAGCAAAAAGGGCGCGGCCAGGCAGGCCAGCAGCAGCGCGCGCGTGAGCAGGCCGCGATAGCGCGTCATCAGGGCGGAGATTTCGCGGGTCTGGTCGATCCACTCCACGCCGGCGAGCGCCGGTTCCTGTCCGGGCAATTCCGCAAGAGCGCTGGCCGCCGCGCCTCCGGCCAGCCCTTGCAGCAACACCATGCTGAAATAGCGCGGCGCATCGCCGCCTGCGTCCGCCGCGCCGATCCAGAGCGCGCGAAACGGCGCGCTGGCCGCGTCGGCAAGCCAGATTGCCGGGGTCAACGTCCCGGCGGCGGCGTCCGGAAAAGACGCCGCCGCCCACGCGGCGGGTAATTCCAGTTCATCGGCGATCCGCGCGAGGCTCGGGCGCAAGCGGCCCTGCAAGGCGAGCGCTTCCCGCTGCCGCGCTTCGGACGGCAGCCAGCGGCTCACGGCCTCGTAGCCGCCGATTTTCCCCGCCGCCACGAGCGGACGCAGGCGCTCGATCAGGGCTTCTTCATTGCGCAGCAATTCTTCCGGAGTCGCGCCGCCGACCAGGAACATTTGCGCCGGACTGGACAGACGCATGATTTCCCCCGCCGCGCGCTGTTCGGCCATGAGCACGGGATCGCCGTTGAACAATCCCCGGATGTTGTCGTCCGCCCGCAAGCGGGCCAGCCCTCCGGCCGCGACGGCGGCGAGAAGCAGCGCCATGCCCCACGCCCCGGCGGAATTGCGCCAGCGCGGCCAGCGTTCGACCAGGCGCGCCATGACTCCGGCGTTCCTGGGCAGGGGCAGGGTGGCGGGCAACAGATACGGATAGAACAGCACGACGCTCATCCATGCGCCGAAAATGCCGCACACGGCGAAGACCGCCATTTGCTCCAGGCCGGGGAAAGGCGTGAGCGCCAGCGCGAAATAAGCGAGCGCGGGCGTGACGAGCGCCATGCACAGAGTCGGCAGCAAATGCCGGAAACGTTCCCGGACAGGTTCCGCGCTGCCCAGATGCTGCGCGAACACGAGGATGGCGTAATCGACAGCGACGCCGATCAGGCTCGCGCCGAAGACGAGCGTCACCGCATGCACGCGCTCGAACAGCAAAACCGCGGCGAGGAGCGCGGCAATCGCGCCGGAAAGCAGCGAGACCGCGATGAGCTGCAAGGCGCGGGCGCTTTGGAAAACGAAACCGATCAGGAAAAACGTTCCCAGAAGCGATCCCACGCCGATCAGGCGCATTTCGTTCTCGGCCTGCCGCGTCGCCGCCGCCGCGTGCAGCACCACGCCAACGGCAAGAAAACGCGCATCCGGATCGGCATCGCGCACGCGCGCGCGCGCCTCGTCCAGCCGCGCGACCAGCTTGTGCTGGAAATCGGCGGCAAAGGCGCTGTGCGGCAAGGAATAAATGAGCGCGGCGTAATGGCGGCCTTCGTGCTCCACCATCAATTCACCGCCGGAGAGGCGCAACGGCGTGACCTCGGCAAGACTCGCGAGCCAATTGCCGAAAAACCCGAACGGGTCGTCCTGCCAGGACAGCGCTCCCGGAGTAAAAGGAGCGTATGCCAGACCGAGCGCGCGCGCGCGCGCCGCCTCCGGCGTCACCGTCCGCAACCAGTCGCGGTCGGCGGCGCTCAAGAAACCATGCCGCCACGGCAAATAGAAATCGGCGGGAGAAACCGTCTCGCTTTTTCGCTCCACCAGACCGGAACCAGCGAGCGCGCCGCGCGCCAGGGCGGCGGCCTTGCGCGTGGCGGATTCGTCCCGCGCCGACACGAGCGCCGCCAACTGCCCTTCCCCCCGCGCGGCGAGCGCCTTCAGCGCGGCCTCGTGTACCGGGCGGCGTTCATCGCGCGGCATGAGCGCCAGCAAATCGGTGTCGATGCGCCCGGCCCACTGCGCCCAGCCGGACGCCAGGACAGCGGCGGCGGCCAGCAAAAAAGCAAGCCAGCACCAGGCCAGCAGGCGATGCGCGCGGGCCGGTCCCGGCTTATTCAAAACGTTTCCTGTCCTCGCCGGCAAGCTCCCCGGCATGAACCTGCGCCCTGAATTCGATGAGCGTCACATCTCCCGCGGCGCTCGTGATCTCGACCCGCCCGATATCGCGCCCGCCGGACAGCGAAAGACTCCGGATAAAGCGCGCCAAGCTGGCGTCCTTCGGAGTGAAATCGAGCCGCCAAGCAGCGCCCGTCACTTCGCCGCTGTAATCGAAACGTTGCGCGAGCGCCTCGATATCGCCGGAGAGCGTGCCGAACAAAATGGCATTGATGACGCCGACCACCGGCTCCTTGTCGGCGGAAAGGCGCGTGGCCGTCCCCTCTCCATGCGTTTGCAGGATTTCATTTTTCGTCAGGCGCGTCGTTTGCGCGAAAGGTGCGACGTTTTCCCATATCACGCCGACGTCCCGCGCCACCAGAAAGCGGCCATTCGAAACGAGCGGCTTGCCGATCTGCGCGAGCTTGCGGGTTTGCAAGAATTCCCCTTTGGTGACCGGCGCCAGCGCGAGGCGCGCCCGGACTTCATCGAGCAGCCCGGCGGCGCGCGCCGGCAGAGCGGCCCCAAGGCAAGCCATGACGAGCGCGGCTTGCAGGGCCGCCGGTTTCAGCAGTTGCGACAATTTCATCGTAAAACCAACTCCAGTATCAAAACCCCGCGCCTGGCGGCGCAATCGGGCGGATCCGACCCATGCCGTTCATGCGCCAGGAACCGCCCATCCGCCCGGACAAACCGGATTCCAAGGATTTCCGCCCGCGCCATTCTAGAGCGGATCGGCAAATGGAAGCGCATATCCTCCGTCATGTGGCGCTCAGGCAATGGGAAAAGTGCGGATCAACATGGGTCGCGCCCCGTCATTGCGCAGGCCCCCTTCCCTCGTTATTGCGAAAGCCACCCCCCCCCTCGTCATCGCGAAAGCCGCCCCTACCTCGTCATTGCGAGGAGCGCAGCGACGTGGCAATCCAGTGCGTTCTATCCGGCGCGCAGCGCCGCTGAATAAAAAAGGGGAGGAAGGAACGGGACGCTTGTCCATTCTCCGCCGCAAGGAAATCAGCGGCGCTGCGCGCCGGTTGGATGGAAGCCCTCTCCCGCCCCTGACGGGGCACCCTCTCGCCCGCCAAGCGGGGGAGGGGACGGCTGGCGCTTTACAGTAGTGGGGAGGGTGGCCGAAGGCCGGGAGAGGGCTTCGTACCATGCGGAGCGAAGCGACGCTGGATAAAAAGGGGGCGAAGGAAGGGAACGCCCGCCCATTTCCCGCCGCAAAGAAAACAGCGGCGCTGCGCGCCGCTGTCAGGGAATCCCGGGGCATTCATGGAAGCGGGGATTCCCTTCCCTCCATTTGTTACTGGCCGTACTGCCGGTCGTTCCGCAGCGCTTCTTCGTCGATGAGGGTGGGCGCGCTTTCCATTTCTTCCCAGGCGTGCGCCGCCCCCAGGTCTTCTCCGGCGTTCTGCGCGCGCCGGGTGCGGTGGTAGGCGAGACCCGTGCCGGCGGGGATGAGGCGGCCGACGATGACGTTTTCCTTGAGGCCGCGCAGTTCGTCGCGCTTGCCCATGATGGCGGCTTCGGTGAGCACCCGCGTGGTTTCCTGGAAGGAGGCCGCCGAGATGAAGGAGTCGGTGGAGAGCGACGCCTTGGTGATGCCGAGCAGGATGTTCTCGTAGTTCGCCGGCAGCTTGCCTTCGGCTTCCAGGCGGTCGTTCTCGTCCAGCACTTCGGAGCGCTCCACCTGTTCTTCGCGGATGAACTTCGAGTCGCCCGGATCGGTGATGACGACGCGGCGCAGCATTTGCCGCACGATGACTTCGATGTGCTTGTCGTTGATCTTGACGCCTTGCAGGCGGTAGACGTCTTGCACTTCGTCGATGATGTAGCGCGCCAGTTCGGTGATGCCTTGCAGGCGCAGGATGTCGTGCGGATCGGACGGGCCGTCGACGATCACCTCGCCCTTGTTGACCACTTGCCCTTCGTGCACCATCAGGTGCTTGTCTTTCGAGATCAGGAATTCGTGGGCGGCGCCGTCCGGTTCGGTGATGACCAGGCGCTGCTTGCCCTTGGTGTCCTTGCCGAAGGAGACGGTGCCCGTGTGTTCGGCGAGCATGCCGGCATCCTTGGGGGTGCGGGCCTCGAACAGTTCCGCCACGCGCGGCAGGCCGCCGGTGATGTCGCGGGTCTTGGCCGATTCCTGCGGGATGCGGGCGAGCACGTCGCCGATGCCGGCGGCCTGGCCGTCCTGCACGGTGATGAGCGCGCCGGGTTGGAAGGTGATGGTCACGACGTGGTCGCTGCCCGCGATCTTGACTTCTTCGCCGAGGTCGTCGAGCAGTTTGACTTGTGGGCGTCCCTTGCGCGGCGAGTCGATGACGACGAGCGTCGACAGGCCGGTGACATCGTCGACCTGTTTGGCGACGGTGACGCCTTCTTCGACATTTTCGAACTTCACCGTGCCCGAGTATTCGGTGATGATCGGCCGGGTGTGCGGGTCCCAGTTGGCCAGTTTGGCCCCGGCCTTGATTTCGGCGCCGTCGTCGACGAGGAGGGTGGCGCCGTAGGGGATTTTGTGGCGTTCGCGCTCGCGTCCGTGCCGGTCGGCGACGACGACTTCCGCCGAGCGGGCGATGACGACTTTTTCGCCCTTGGCGTTGGAGACGTAGCGCATGTTGCCGGCGAAGCGGAC
>JAIRLA010000241.1 GCA_031259795.1 Azoarcus sp. | reverse complement strand
GGCGAAGGAACTTCCTGTGACACGGGAGTGCCGGGCACGGAAGGTGGCGCGTCGAGCTTGTTCGTGGCGGTGATCGTGATGGTGAAGTACCAATAAGCGCCGGCAAGAATTGACACGAGGAGCACTGCCACTGTGCTCACAATCTTCACCCAACCGGGTGTGTTGTTGATGTTTATTTGGGGTGTGTTGCTGATGTTGTTGTTTACTGTGACACCACCCATGTTGTTGCTATTTTGATTGGTACTCATGATGTGCCCGCCTCCGGTCATGGTTGCACGTAGAACTACGGATCGTGACGTTTTCCCGGCATGTTACGCCTGTCATGACTCTTGCTGCAACGCAACGGGAAAAATAGCAAGTTGTTTCCGTGACAACGCGGCGGCTTCCGGGGCGCGGCGCCGCTGATTTCTTGGCGGCGGGGAGGGGACGGGCGTTTTGTTCCTCCCTCCCCCTTTTTAATCAGCGGCGCTGCGCGCCGGATAGAACGAACTGGATTGCCACGTCGCTGCGCTCCTCGCAATGACGAGGGGGGGGGGGGGGTACGCATATGCACTACCCTAGCAGCGCATTGTGCATTATATAATTGTAAATTCCTTACTTTAAGACGTTTTTCGATTAACAATGGCCTGTTTTTCCTAGTGAAACAGTGAGAGACTTGGCTCAGGAGAACGGTGTTACTTTTGAAATATACCCGTTTGGGGATTAATTTACTATTAGGTTAGTGCATATGGGGAGAGTACTCGCAGTGACGAGGGGGGGGAGGGCGCAATGCCGAGTTCTCCCGATGAATTCCCCTTTTCCGCTCGGCGGGGGAGGGTGGTCGAAGGGCGGGAGAGGGTTTTCTTCCATGCGGAGCGACGCGACGCTGTTGTCTGGCGGAGTCTCGCCAAGGTTTGGCGGAATCCCGTTGTTTCCCCGTTTTATCCATTTGGGAACTGTTTTTCCCCATTACTTTTCCAAAGGAAGCAAAAGATGAGCCACGATTACAACGTTCCCGGCCCTGCGGCCAATTTCTCGATTGGGCGCGTAGTTTTTGCGGCAAGTGACGGTGCATTTTTCGATACCAATCGCCCCGCCACGCTCGCTTTCGATGAAAGTCAGCGGGGGAAGATGTTGTATTTTTGTTTGCGCTGGGAGGGAAATACGGGGCTGAAGGGGCCTTATGGAGAGATTTATAACACGATCGTTCCGTGAATATATCTATGCGCCGCTTCGCTCCGATTGCCTGGGCCGTCCACTTTCGCGGGGCGCTTTTTTTCTCCCGATGGGGAGGGCAGGGCGCTTCATTTTGTGGAGCGATGCGGCGGATATTTCCGGGGGGCGTGCGGTTTTTCGGTGGGGATCGCGGTTGTTTCGCGGGCCGCCGCTTTCAGCGTGTGGCTTCCGCCCAACAGTTTGGCGTTTCGTACAGGCGCACCCGTTCGAGGCGCGGGGCGTCGCCGTAGTTGTTGCGGTAGGCCGCGTCGAGCAGGCGGAAGGCTTCGGCGGCCAGGTTCTCGGCGGTGGGCACGGCATCGAGGATCACGGTCTTGTGGCCGGGCAGGGAGGCGAGGAATTCCACGACGCGGGTGTCGCCGCGCCAGGCGAGAAAGGCGTGATCCCAGCGCTCGATGACTTCTTCCCGGGCGATGCGCTTGACTTCGCCGAAATCCATGACCATGCCGTTGGCCGCGCTGCCGGGCGCTTCGATGATGCCGCCGCCGAGGCTGACTTCGAGCACGTAGCGATGGCCGTGCAGGTGGCGGCACTGGCTGGCGTGGTCGGGGATGCGATGGCCCGCGTCGAATTCGAGACGGCAGGTGATGAGCATGGCTTTTCTCACAGGGATGGCGCGGATTATAACAGCGCTCTCGCGCCGGACGGCTCTGGAGAGTATCATTACAGCTTTATCGAACGGTGCATTCCGGATCGTCGGCGGTTCAGGCGGGCGATACGGGAGAGGAGAAAACCACCATGCCTTTCATGCCTTGGTCCGATGCGTTTGTATTGGGCATCGAATCCATAGACAATCAGCATCGCTGGCTGGTCGAGGCGACCAATCGCCTTTACGACGAAATCGAGACCCGCAACCCAGAACGGGATGTATTGAAGGAAATCCTGGAAGGACTGGTGGACTACACCGTCAACCATTTCATTGTCGAAGAAGATCTTTTCAACCGTCTGGGCTATCCCGAGGAAAAGAACCATCGCGCGCGCCATGATGAATTTGCCCGTCAGGCGCTTGAATTGTTGCTCAGGTTCGAGAAAGGCGAGCCGGTTTCCGAAGAAATGCTCGGGTTTTTGCAGGACTGGCTGATCAAGCATATTTTGCGTGACGACAAGGCTTACGTGCCTTTTCTGAAAGAGAAGGGCGTCAACTGAAGGAGAGCCTCCCCGGTGGACGTTTCCCGTGGGGCGGAAATTCATCGCGGGGATGTTTCTTTCATCGAAGAACAACCGGCTTCGGTGGGAGACTTCCCCTTTTTGGGATAACCGGGCGCGGGAGGGGTGCGCGCCCTTCCTGATTGTGTTGCCCGGTCACGGGCGTGGATTGAAGCAAACAAACATCATGCGCTTTCCTGATTTCCTGCGCCGACTGTTTCGCCCTGCCGCGCGCGCGGCTTCGGGCATGCGCGAGCATGTCGTCCAGTGCATGGGGCCGCATGGGCTGCACCGCATGGCCTACACGGAATGGGGCGATCCCGGCAATCCGCGGGTGTTGCTCTGCGTGCATGGGCTGACGCGCAACGGACGCGATTTCGATGTCCTGGCGCAGGCTCTGTCCGGCGAATACCGGGTCGTCTGCCCGGACGTGGTCGGGCGCGGGCGCAGCGACTGGCTGGGGGTGAAATCCGATTACGCCTTCCCGCTCTATGTTTCGGACATCATCACGCTCATCGCGCGCCTGGGGGCGCGCCATGTCGATTGGGTCGGCACTTCGATGGGCGGCGTGATCGGCATGCTGCTCGCCGGCCAGCCGCATACGCCGGTGCGCCGCCTCGTCCTCAATGATGTCGGGCCGCTGATCAGCGCCGAGGCGTTGCGCCGCATCGGGCGCTATATCGGGCGCGCGCCGGTGTTCGCCACCATGGATGACGCCGAGGATTACCTGCGCCAGATCGGCGCCGGTTTCGGCCCGCTCACCGACGCGCAATGGCGCCATCTCACCCGCTACAGCGCCCATCCGGTCGACAAGGGTTATGCCCTCCTGTACGACCCCGGCCTGGGCGAAGCTTTTCATCTGATGCCCATCTTGCTCGATGTCGATATATGGAACGCTTTCGAGCATATCCGTCATCCGGTGCTGGCGCTGCGGGGGGCGGAATCGGATGTTCTCGCGCGCGCCACTTGGCTGGCGATGGGCAAGCGCGGCCCGCGCGCGAAACTTGTCGAGTTCCCCGGCATCGGACACGCGCCGATGCTGATGGCCGAAGACCAGATCGCGGTCATCCGGGATTTCCTGCTCAGCCCGCCGGCGGCGGACCGATAAGCGCGCCCGCGGCGCGAGTCATGGAGGATGGCGATGCCGGATTTTGTACCGGGGTATGCCCTTGGCGATACGCGCGCCGCGCTGCTGTTCCCCTTCATCGGAGAACGTCTCCTGATCGACGCCAGCGGCGAATTGCCGTCCCAGCGCGCCTTGCGGGAATTGGGCGCGCCCCTGCGGGCGTTTTGCTTCGGCGCATTGGCGGGGCGGGCGTGCGCGCTGAAAGTCTGGCCGTCCGGCCCGCTTCTTCCTTCCGGTCTGTCGAACGGAGATTATCGCGGGCTGTGGGAGCGCTGGCCGCCGGAACGGCTCGCCGCGCTCGTCCGCGCCCGCCAGCTCGCCGCCTGGGCGTTGCACAATTGCTTTTGCGGCGTGTGCGGGCAGGCGATGGCGATGAGCGCGGCGGAAATCGCCTGCGTCTGTCCCGCGTGCGGCCATAAAGCCTATCCGCGCATCTCGCCGGTCGCCATCGGCCTGGTCGTCAAGGGCAACGAAATATTGCTGGCGCGCTCGCCGCATTTCGCGCCCGGCATGTATAGCGCGCTGGCCGGATTCGTCGAGGCGGGCGAGAGCGCCGAGGAATGCCTGCGCCGCGAATTGCGGGAAGAAGCGGGAATCGAAATCGGCGATATCCGCTATTTCGGCAGCCAGTCGTGGCCCTATCCGCATTCCCTGATGATCGGTTTCATCGCCGATTATCTGGGCGGCGAACTCGTCGCCCAGGAAGCCGAAATCGAGGATCTCGGCTGGTTCGGTTTCGACCGCCTGCCCGTGCTGCCGCATCCGGCTTCGCTGGCCCGGCGCATGATCGAACACGTGCGCGCCGCGCTGACGGGGAAAACGCGGCTACCGTGACCAGTTACATGAAACATGTGCATGATGGATGGAGCGTGCCGCATCCTGCGCGCGGCGCTGTGCTCTAATATCGCACTACTCGCACTCTACTGTCTATTGTCATTTTTCCGGAGGCATCCCGTGAGTCAGGAACAAGAGCGATTCCGGTTGGTCACGCGCAGCGATTTCGATGGCCTGGTCTGCGCCGTGCTTTTGAAAGAACTCGATCTCCTCAATGAAATCAAGTTCGTCCACCCCAAGGACATGCAGGACGGCCTCATCCAGATCACCGAACACGACATCACCACCAACCTCCCTTATGTTCCCGGCGCGTACCTGGCTTTCGATCATCACCTGTCCGAAGTCATCCGCAATCCCGGCGAGCGCGAAAACTACATCATCGACCCCGATGCGCCTTCCGCCGCGCGGGTGGTCTATAACTATTACGGCGGCAAAAGCACTTTTCCCAATATCTCCGACGAGATGATGGAAGCGGTGGACAAGGCGGACAGCGCCAATTTCAGCAGCGAAGACATCCTTGATCCCAAGGGGTGGGTGCTGCTCAATTACCTGATGGATTCCCGCACCGGACTGGGGCGTTTCCGCGAATTCCGCATCAGCAATTACGTGCTGATGATGCAATTGATCGGCTATTGCAAACAACACAGCATCGACGAGATACTGGAGCTTCCCGACATCGAGGAACGCAAGCATCTCTATCTGCAACACGCCGACAAGGCAAAAGAACAAATCAAACGTTGTACGACCGTGCATGGCAATCTTGCCGTGCTGGACTTGCGCGACGAAGAGGTCATCTACACCACCAATCGTTTCGTGATTTACGCGCTTTTTCCCGAAATCAACATTTCCATCCACGTCATGTGGGGGCTGAAAAAGCAAAATACCGTCTTCGCCACCGGCAAATCCATTCTGGACCGTTCCAGCAAGACCAATGTTGGCGAACTCATGCTCGCATATGGCGGCGGCGGGCATCAGGCGGCGGGAACCTGCCAGATCGAGAACGACAAGGCGGACGAAGTGCTTGGCGAGCTGATCGCGCGGATCAACGCGGACGGTTGAGCGGAGATGCGCCTTGCGCCGGGTATCCACCGCCCGGCGCAAGGCGGAAAGCCTTCAGCGCATTCAGCGTTTCCGCGCCGCGGGCAAGTCCGTGCAGCTTCCGTGCGCCACTTCCGCCGCCAGACCGATGGATTCGCACAGGGTCGGGTGCGGGTGGATGGTCTTGCCGATGTCGAGCGCGTCCGCGCCCATTTCGATGGCGAGACAAATTTCGCCGATCAGCTCGCCCGCGTGCGCGCCGACGATTGCGCCGCCGAGGATGCGGTGCGTTTCGGCGTCGAAGAGGAGCTTGGTGAAGCCTTCCTCCGCGCCGCTGGCGATGGCGCGGCCACTGGCGGCCCAGGGGAAGACGGCTTTTTCGAACCGGGTTCCGGCGGCCCGTAATTGCTCCTCGCTCTGGCCCGCCCAGGCGATTTCGGGGTGGGTGTAAGCGACGCTGGGGATTTGCAGGGCGTCGAAGGCGGATTTCTTCCCGGCGGCGGCTTCCGCCGCGACGTGGCCTTCATGCACGGCCTTGTGGGCGAGCATGGGATTGCCGGTGATGTCGCCGATGGCGAAGATGTGCGGCGCGTTGGTGCGCCGTTGCGGATCGACTTCGATGAAGCCGCGTTCGGTCACGCGCACGCCCGCGTTTTCGGCGGCGAGCCTCTTGCCGTTGGGCGCGCGGCCCACGGCGACGAGGACGCGCTCGAAGGTTTCCTTTTCGCCGCTGGAATAAGTGATCTCGATGCCCTGCGCGCCGGCGCTGGCGGCGGTGACGCTGGTGTGGGTCAGGATGCGCGCGAAGCGATGGGCGTTCTTCTTTTCCCAGACTTTCACGAGGTCGCGGTCCGCGCCGGGCATGAGGCCGTCGCCCAGTTCCACCACGGTGATGCGCGCCCCCAAGGCGCTGTAGACGGTCGCCATTTCCAGCCCGATGATGCCGCCGCCGATGACGAGCATGTCGCGCGGGATCGCGGCCAGGGCCAGCGCGCCGGTGGAGTCGATGATGCGCTCGTCCCGCGGCATGAAGGGCAGCGTCACGGCGTGCGATCCGGCGGCGATGATGGCCTGGGCGAATTTCACCACCTGCTTTTTACCATCGGCGGCGGCGATTTCGAGGCGCTGCGGGTCGAGGAATCGTCCGACGCCTTGCAAGTGTTGTACCTTGCGGCCCTTCGCCATGCCCGCGAGGCCGTTGGTGAGCTTCCCGACGATGTTGTCCTTGTGGGCGCGCAGGGCGTCGAGGTCGATGGCGGGAGCGGCGAAGCGCACGCCGGCGGCGGCGATGCGTCCGGCTTCCTCGATCGCGGCGGCGACGTGCAGGAGCGCCTTGGAAGGGATGCAGCCGACGTTGAGGCAGACGCCGCCCAGGGTGGCGTGGCGTTCCACGAGCACGGTCTTCAGGCCGAGGTCGGCGGCGCGGAAGGCGGCGGAATAACCGCCGGGGCCGCCGCCCAGCACCAGCAGGTCGCAGTCGATGTCGGCATCGCCGGAAGGCGCGGCGACGGCGCTCGCGGCGACGGGCGCGGGCGCTGTGGCGGTCTTGTCCGCGCTTTCCGTCGCGCCGCTCTCCCTGGTTGGCGCGCGTTGCTTTTCTTCGTCCGTTTGCAGGCGAAGCAGCGGGCTGCCTTCGGAGACGCGCTCGCCCAGCGTGACCAGCACCTCCTTCACGACGCCCGCGACGGCGGCGGGCACGTCCATCGTCGCCTTGTCGGATTCCAGCGTCACGAGCGCGTCGTCTTCCGCCACCGCGTCGCCGGGTTTCACGAAGATGTCGATGATGGGCACATCGGAAAAATCGCCGATGTCGGGTACTTTGATGTCGATGATCGGGGGCATGGTTTGTCTCCTTGGGACAGGTTTTTACAGCGTCACCCGCCGGAAATCCGCCAGCAATTGGGCGAGGAAGACATTGAAGCGCGCCGCCAGCGCGCCGTCGATGATGCGGTGGTCGGCGGTGAGCGAGAGCGGCAGGATGAGTCGCGGCTGGAATGCCTGGCCGTCCCAGACGGGTTTGATCGCCGCGCGGTTGACGCCGAGGATCGCCGCTTCCGGCGCGTTGATGATGGGCGAGAAGGATGTGCCGCCGATGCCGCCGAGGCTGGAAATCGTGAAGCTCGCGCCCTGCATGTCGGCGGGTTTCAGCTTGCCTGCGCGGGCCTGGCGGGCGAGTTCGGCGGTTTCCGCCGCGATCCCGGAGATGTCTTTCTTGTCGGCATTCTTGAGCACCGGCGCCACGAGGCCGTTTGGCGTGTCGGCGGCGAAGCCGATGTGGAAATACTTTTTCAGGATGAGCTTGTCGCCATCCAGCGAACTGTTGAATTCAGGAAAGACTTGCAGTGCCTTGACGCTTGCCTTGATGAGAAAGGCGAGCAGGGTGAGTTTCGCGCCGCCGCTTTTTTCATGCTCCTTGTTGATCTGGACGCGGAAGGCTTCCAGATCGGTGATGTCGGCGTTTTCGTGGTAGGTCACGGCGGGGATCATCACCCAATTGCGCGCGAGGTTCTGTCCGGAAATTTTCTGGATGCGCGACAGGGGGCGCGTTTCGATTTCACCGAATCTGGAGAAATCGGTTTTCGGCCACGGCGGGAGATCGAGGCCGCCACCGGGAGCGGCGGCGGGCGCGTTCGTCGTCAGGGCGTTTTTGACATGGGCGTTGACGTCCTGTTTGAGAATGCGGCCATTGGGGCCGCTGGGCGTGACTTTGGCGAGATCGGCGCCCAGTTCGCGGGCGTAGGCGCGTACGGACGGGGAAGCGTGAACCTTGCCGCCCGGCGGCGGGGCCGCTGGCGCGGAAACGGCGGGAGTGGATGCGGCATCCGGCGGCGGCGCGGCCTGTGTGTCCGGCCCGGACGCCGGGGCGGGAGGGGAGGGCGCTTGCGCACTGGTTTCCACGCGCACCAGCAACGTCCCCTCGGAAACACGCTCGCCCGGCTTGACCAGCACTTCCTTCACCACCCCGGCGGCGGTGGCGGGCACGTCCATCGTCGCCTTGTCGGATTCCAGCGTCACGAGCGCGTCGTCGAGCGTCACGGTATCGCCGGGTTTCACGAAAATGTCGATGACAGGAACATCGGAAAAATCGCCGATGTCCGGTACCTTGATGTCGATGAGTGCGCTCATGGTCTATCCTCCCCGGCTTGGTTGTGCGTGTTCGCGGCTGTTCATGCGTCGAAGTGAAAATCGAACGAAGGTCCAGCAGGCGATGTCGCAATAGGATACATAATTGCGCGGAGCCGAACTGCCCAGAACCTATTCCACTAGGGACTCATCCCAGAATCCGCAATTTTCCCCGCGCCTGTAACCCGTATACCGCCCGCCATGGATCAAGGGCATTCCCCGCCGAGCGAGATCGGCGCGAAGCCCGCGCCTGTCAATCCTGGCGGCCACACATATTGCCAACCGTGACTTCCAAGGTGACAAACTCCAAAACGAACTGCGACAGATGCGCGCGTGTGATTGCCCTGTGAAGGAAGCGCGTCACCGCGCGCCTCGCAACGGCGCATTCTCCCGATGGACACTTCCCTCCCCCGCTTGGCGGGCGAGAGGGTGGCCGAAGGGCGGGAGAGGGCTTCGTACCAAACGGCGCGCAGCGCCGCTGGATAAAAAGGGGGCGAAGGAACGGAATGCTTGACCACGCCCCACCGCAAGGAAATCAGCGTCGCGTCGCTCCGTATGGAAGGAAACCCTCTCCCGGCCCTGGCGGGCCACCCTCTCGCCCGCCAAGCGGGGGAGGGGAGTTCATCGGGAGAACTCGTCATTGCGAGGAGCGAAGCGACGTGGCAATCCAGTTCGTTCCATGCGGAGCGTAGCGACGCTGTTTTATCTGCGGTGGGGAATGTGGACAAACGCCTCATTCCTTCCACCCCCTTTTTTAATCAGCGGCGCTGCGCGCCGTTTGGTACGAAGCCCTCTCCCGGCCCTAACGGGCCACCCTCCCCCGCCAAGCGGGGGAGGGAAGTGTCCATCGGGAGAATGCGCCGTTGCGAG
>JAIRLA010000222.1 GCA_031259795.1 Azoarcus sp. | reverse complement strand
CGCGGCAATCCAGACGGCCTCGCAAGTCGCCGGGGCGCTTCGGAAGGTTGAACCGCCGTATGGATTGCCACGTTGATTCGCTCCTCGCAATGACGCCCCCCTCGTCATTGCGAGGGCCGCAGGCCCGTGGCAATCCAGACGGCCTCGCAAGTCGCCGGGGCGCTTCGGAAGGTTGAACCGCCGTATGGATTGCCACGTCGCTGCGCTCCTCGCAATGACGAGGGTGGGGGGCGGCTTTCGCAATGGCGAATTCTTCCGGTGGAAAATGGACGGGCGTCACGCCTGCGGCGCGCGCGGCAGGCTGATCGTGGCGACGAGGCCGCCGCCGGGGTGGTTGTCCAGGGTGACGCTGCCGCGTTGGGCGTGCAGCAGGTTGCGGGTGATCGCCAGGCCCAGGCCGGTACCGCCGGTTTCGCGGTTGCGCGAGGTTTCGGTGCGGTAGAAAGGCTCGAAGACGCGCTCCCGCTCTTCGACAGGCAAGCCGGGGCCGTGGTCGCGGATGGTGATGTGGAAGGCGCCGGGGGTTTCGGCGACGACGATATTGACCGCGTCGCCGAATTTCACGCCGTTTTCGATCAGGTTCCAGAGCGCGCGGCGCAGGGCGAGGGGCTGGCCCATGAAGGGGGCGGAGGTGTGTCCGTCCAGGGTGACGTTCCAGCCCATGTCGGCGGCGTCGCCGCAGAGCGCGGAGAGCAGGGCGGTGAGTTCGATGGGCTGGGCGGGAGTAAGGGCCTCCATGCTGCGGGCGTAGTCCAGCCCTTCCCGGATCAGCCCTTGCATGGCGTCGAGGTCGGACTGGATGCGCGCCTTGAGTTCTTCGTCATCGACCATTTCGGCGCGCAGGCGCAGGCGGGTGATGGGGGTTTGCAGGTCGTGCGAAATGGCGGCGAGGATGCGGGTGCGCTCGCGCATGTGGGTGGAGATGCGTCGCTGCATCTGGTTGAAGGCTTCCGCGGCCTGGATGACTTCGGTGGGGCCGGTGAGGGCGAGCGGCGCGCGTTCGGGGTCTTCGCCGAGGGCGCGGGCGGCGGCGGCGAGCCGGGAAAGCGGCCGGGTGGCGATGCGCACGCAGACCCAGGTGAGGATGACGACGCCCGCCACGAGGGCCAGGAAGGCGCTCAGTACGGAACCGTGCAGCGTGTGGGCGAAGGGGGCGGGGTTCTTGCCGGGCAGGCGGGCGGTGAAGAGGGTGCCGTCGGACAGGCTGACGGCGACGACCAGTGGCATGTATTCCATGGCGCGGTTGTCGCCGCCGTGGCGAAGGACGTAGAGGACGGGGCGGCGCTCGGGCATGGCTTCCCGCAGTTCCACCAGCAGCGGGTGGTCTTCGGGGAATGTCTGGATGTGTTCGGGCAGCGCGCGCAGCAGGCGCACGCGCATGCGGTCGTGCCGGCCAAGCGAACGGTTGCGTTCTTCCGGCGCGAGCGGGTCGAGGATGTCGGCGTTGGAGGCGATTTCCTGGGCGATGCCCTTGAAGAAGAGTTGCGAGCGCTCCTTGATGAAGATGGTGATGCTGATGGCCAGGACGAGGATGATGCCGACCAGCCAGATCAGCATCAGGCGGGAGAAGAGGCTGCGCGGCCAGGGGAGTTTCATGGCGCTCATGGCGCGGCCCTGGCCGGGGTGACTTCGCAGGCGAGGACGTAGCCTTCGTTGCGCACGGTCTTGATGATCGCCGGTTCGCGGGCGTTGTCGCCGAGGCGCTGGCGCAGGCGGCTGATCAGCAGGTCGATGGAGCGGTCGAAGACGTCGGCCTCGCGCCCCTGGGTGAGTTCCATCAACTGGTCGCGCGACAGGACGCGCTGCGGGTGGGCGAGAAAGACGTTGAGCATGCGGAATTCGGCGCCCGACAGCGCGACGATGGCGCCGCTTGCGTCGATGAGGTGGCGGGCGACGGTGTCGAGCCGCCAGTGGGCGAAATGGAGTTCGCGCGCCGGCGCGCTGGAGGCGTTGAGGTTGGGAGGCAGGGCGCGGGCGCGGCGCAGGATGGCGCGGACGCGGGCATAGAGTTCGCGGGGGACGAAGGGTTTCGGCAGATAATCGTCGGCGCCCATCTCGAGGCCGATGATGCGATCCATGTCTTCGCTGCGCGCGGTGAGCATCAGCACCGGCGTATTGGCATTGCCTGTCCCGCTGGCGCGCAGATTGCGGCACAGGGTCAGGCCGTCTTCGCCGGGCATCATGATATCGAGCACGATGAGGTCGATGCGATGCGTCTCCAGCGCGGCGCGCATCTCGCGTCCATCCGCGGCGGTGATGCAGCGCAGGCCTTGTTTTTCGAGGTAGTCGGCAAGCAGGGTGCGGATATCGCGGTCGTCGTCGACGATGAGGATGTGGTCCTGGTTGGACATGGGAAGCTCCGGTGCGGTTGTTCTCGCTCTCCGCGCATCTTAGGCGGATGCGCGAATGATTTGTATCCTTGCGTATCAACGCCGCCGCCAGAGACATCGCGGTGCAAATCGACCGCCTCGCGGACACATCGAAGAGGCGTTTTTGCGCTTGAATACGTTCCGTTCGCCGCCCGGAATGATTGGACGGCGACAACCTCACCACTGACAGACAGCAAGGAGAAAAACCCATGAAACCCTGGATCAAGGCTTCACTTGTCGCCGCGCTGGCGGCTTCCACCCTGTTGGGCGGGCTGGCCGCCGCTCATGGCGAGCGCGGGCATGGATGGGACGATGGCGGACACGCCTGGCGCGGCGCGCCCCCCGGGCAGGTCAAGGAGCACTTGTCCCGGCAGATGGAACTGCAATTGGCGCGGCTCGAACTCGCGCTCTCGCTGACCCCGGAGCAAAAACCGGTCTGGAGCAACTTCAAGAAAGCGATCACGGCGCGCGGCGAAACCGTGTGGAAAGAAGCCGAAGCCCGGCAAAAGGCCGAACGGCCCCGGACCGTGCTCGAAAATTTGCAGCGCGCGGAAGAAGTCAACAAGCAGCACGCGCGTCTCCTGGCCGACACGCGCAAGGACGTCGAAACGCTTTACGGCAAATTGAGCGACGCCCAGAAGACGGTATTCGATGCCGAAGCCGACAAGTTCCTGTCGCATCATCGTCACGGCAATCATCGCCACGGCGACAGAAAAGAAAAAAGACGCGGCAGAGACTGAATACGGGGTTGCGAACAAAACAAGAACAAGAGGCGCGGCGCGGACGGTATAAGCCATTTCAAAAGAGCCGTCCGCCGTCCCGATACAAAACGCCCGCCACCCGCCATTCCCTCTCCCGCTTGCGGGAGAGGGCGCCCCGTCAGGGGCGGGAGCGGGTTTCGTTCCATACGGAGCGCATCGACGCTGTTTTCTTTGCGGCGGAGAATGAACAAGCGCTCCATTCCTTCCCCCCCTCTCTGTAAATTTTCTGGTTCCGTACGATTCGATCCCGATCCGTAGCTGGCCTTTATTCCGTGCCGCAGATCTTCTGCAATCAATGATCGAATCTCATCAGCATCATGATCCAAGTCATGAGTCATCTCCTTCACAGTCTGGCGCGAACCGCCCCGAAGACACGCGCGGAGATACGGGCGCCGCGTGAGGCTGGCGTGTCACAGCGCGAGCTGATGAAAAGCCGGCGGGCCGGGCGGAGCCGCGACCTTGGGACGCGCCGCGAAAAAAGGCGCGCGCGGGGCGGCAAGGGCGGAAATAAGCGCCGAAAACCCGGCTTGTTCCCGCCACGCCGGCGCGGGGGCGGGCCACATAATCGGCCTCAGGATGCGCTATGTGCGCAGGAAAAAAAGCCGGAGATTCGACGATGGACGTCAAACGCTATTTTGCCCCGACCGCCCGCGAGGCATTGCGCGCCTTGAAAGCGGAACTGGGCGGCGAAGCGATCGTGCTTTCGAACCGTGCCGTGGCGGGCGGGGTGGAAATTCTTGCCTTGCCGCCCGAGGCGATCGGGACGCTGCACGCTTCCAGCGGGGATCAGGGGGCGGGGGGCAGGGATCGGGGATCGGGGGGCGAGGATCAGTATTGCGCATCCCGCGCACGCGTGGACAGTGGCCCCCTGAACTCAATCTCAAAATCCACACCCGGCGCATCCCGCGCGCGCGTAGACAGTGGCCGCGACCGCGGTGATGATCATGGCGACGACTTCGGCGATGATTTTCATGTCACGCTCTCCGGCCTCGCGGCGGGCGCGATTCCGCGCCGCTTTGCTGCTGATGCGCCCCGGAACGCGGCTGGGGCGCCCTCCCCTGCTCCGCGCCAGCCGCTCGTTCGCCCATTTTCGCCGCCGCGCTTCGATGCCGCCGCGCGCGCGCGGACGGAACGGCGCCAGCCCGCTCCAGCCGCTTTCGCGGCGCCGTCCCCGCGGGACGACGCGCCGGTCAGTGAACAGGTGGTGGAGAAAATGGCGGAGCGGGTGGCGAGGAAAGTGGCCGAGCGTGACGAAAGCAGCGAGCGCGTGCGCGCCTTGCAGGAGGCCAACGCCCGCCTGATGGAGGAACTCAGCGGCATTCGCGGCATCATCGAGCGCGAGCTTGCCGGTTTTTCCTGGAATGAAACGCGCCGCGCCGCGCCCGCCCGCGCCGATATGCTCGGGCAACTGCTGGCTTCCGGGTTTTCTTCCGTTCTCGCCGGACAATTGGCCGAAAGTGTCGGCGAGGATGTTTCGCCCGCCATGGCTCGGGAAGCGGTCCATGCGGCGCTCGACAGCCGCCTGGGGGTGCGCGCGAACGATGATGAAATCATCGACGACGGCGGTATTTTCGCGCTCGTCGGTCCGACCGGGGTGGGCAAGACCACGACTGTCGCCAAGCTGGCGGCGCGTTTCGTGGCGCGCCATGGCGCGGGCAGGCTGGCGCTGATTACGACCGATGATTATCGTATCGGCGCGCAGGAGCAGTTGCGCATCTACGGGCGCATTCTCGGCGTGCCGGTCTTCGCCGTGCGCGATGCCGCCGATCTGCGCCAGACTTTGCTGGAGCTGCGCGGCAAGCACATGGTGCTGATCGACACCATGGGCATGAACCAGCGCGATCACATGGTGATGACGCAGGCGGCGATGCTCGCGGGGGCGGGCGATGTGCGCCGTTTGTTGCTCATCAATGCCACATGCCGGGGCGATACCCTCGATGATGTGGCGGAAGCCTTTGCCGGGCCGGATGTGGCGGGTTGCATTTTGACCAAGGTGGACGAGGCCGTGTCGCTCGCGCCAGCGGTCGATGTCGCCGTGCGGCGCGGGATCGGCGTGTGCTACGTCACCAATGGCCAGCGCGTGCCCGAGGATTTGCATCTGCCCAACCGCGCCTATCTGCTGCATCGCGCCCTGCGCCCGCAGGCGAGCGAGTCGCCATGGCGGCTCGGCGGCGATGAGACGGGCGCGATGCTTGCGGCGCAAGGAGGCTGACATGATCGATGGACGCGAGGATCAGGCCGCCGGTCTGCGCCGCCTGTTCCGCCAGACCCCTCCGGCGGTGGTCGCTTTCTATGCCACGGGCCGTTACCGCGCCGCCAATGCGATCCTGGCCGCGCGCCGCATCGCCGGACAGCGCCAGAGAGTGCTGTTGCTCGATGAGGCCGCGGGCCGCGAGGCGCTCGCGGAAGCGCTCGGGCTGGCGCCCGGCCCCGATCTCTTGCAAATGCTCGATGGCCGCCTGACGCTGGCCGGGCTTTTGCAGCCCGTACCCGGTCTTTTCGGGCGGGTGCCCACCGCCGCCGCCGCGCTGGCCCTGCCGCTGCTCGACGACGCCCGCCGCGCTTGCCTGGTCGAAGCCATGCGGGTGCTGCATCGCCATGCCGGATTTGTGCTGATCCATGCCGGTTGCGAATCGGCGCGGGACCCTTCGCCCTTCGTGCAGGCCGCGCCGCAACGCCTGCTGGTGGCCGAGGCCAGCGCCAGCGGGGCGACCGGAGCCTATCGCGTCATCAAGCAGCTTGCCGCGGCGGGAGCGGGGTCGCTGCATGTGACGGTGGCGCGGGCGCGCGGAAGCGCCGATGCGCGCGATTTTTTCGCGTCGATGCAAGCGCTGGTGCGGCGGCATGTCGGCGTGCCGCTCGTCTGGCTTGGCGAGGCCGAAAGCGACGATCTCGCGGCGGGGCTGACGCGCTCGCCGTCGCCGGCATCGGCGCGCGAGGCCGGCGCGGCCTTCCTGCGCCGGCTCGCGGGCGCGGGCGGCTGGCGGGCCGCGGGCGCGCCCGGATAGACGGGCGATGCAAAGGGCGTGCAACGGCGGATTTCCCGGCGCGCATGGCGCTGGAAATCTTGCTTCCGGTAAGGGACAATGGCCCATTTTCATCGCGCTCGTGCCACAATGGCCGGGACGCGGGCATTTGCAGGCTGCATGGATGCGTGACACGGAAGGCCAATTCGATACAGATCACCTGGTGGTGTCCTACGCGCCGCTGGTCAAGCGTATTGCTTACCAGATGATGGCGCGGCTGCCGGCCAGCGTGGAGGTCGAAGACCTGATGCAGGACGGCATGATGGGTCTGCTCGACGCGATCGGCCGCTACGAGGATGGCATGGGGGCGCAATTCGAGACCTACGCCGCGCAACGCATACGCGGCGCGATGCTCGACGGCCTGCGCGAGAGCGACTGGGCGCCGCGCAGCCTGCGGCGCGACATGCGGCGCATCGAAGCGGCCATCCGCGAACTCGAACAGAAGTTTGGCCGTCCGCCCGGCGAAAGCGAACTGGCCGATCACCTCGGCATGGCACTGGCCGACTACCAGCGCATGTTGCAGGAAGCGCGCGGTCATCAACTCGTTTATTTCGATGATTTCACTTCCGAGGATGGCGCCGATTTCCTCGAACGCCACCTCGGCCAACCCGAAGCCAACCCCTTGACGTTGCTGGAAGACGCCGACGCCAGGACGCGACTCATCGCGGCGATCGAGGATTTGCCGGAACGCGAGAAAATGGTGATGGCGCTTTATTACGACGAAGATCTCAACCTGCGCGAAATCGGCGAGGTGCTCGGCGTGACCGAATCGCGGATCAGCCAGTTGCACAGCCAGGCGGTGGCCCGCTTGCGCGCCCGGATGGCCGGAACATTGCCGGCCAGTACCAAAAAAGCCGCCAGCGCCCGGCGCGGCCGTCCCTCCGCGAAAACGGCTGGCAACTGAGCGGCTGGCAACTGAGCATCCGGAGAAAAAGAAAGACCACCGCCATGGACAGCATCAGCTTCATCGGTCTCGCGCTCGCCCTGGCCGCCATCCTCGTCGGACAGACGCTCGAAGGCGGCCACGTTTCATCGCTGCTGCAACCCACGGCTTTCCTGATCGTGGTCGGCGGCACCGTCGGCGCGGTGCTGCTGCAAAGCCCGCCGCGCATCTTTCTCGATGGCGTGCGCATGGTGAAATGGGTGTTCGCCCCCCCGGACGAAGATTATGACCAGACCATTGCCCTGGTCACCGGCTGGAGCACGGTGGCCCGCCGCGACGGCTTGCTGGTGCTCGAACGCCACCTCGGCGGCATCGCCGATCCGTTCATGCGGCGCGGCCTGCAAATGCTCGTCGACGGCATCGAACCCGCGCTTCTGCGCGAAGCTCTCGAAGTCGAAACCGACGCCTGGGCGTCACGCCTGCGCCAGAGCGCGCGCATCTGGGAGAGCGCCGGCGGCTATTCGCCGACCATCGGCATCCTCGGCGCGGTGCTGGGACTGATCCACGTCATGGAAAACCTCTCCGATCCCACCAAGCTCGGCGCGGGCATCGCCGTGGCCTTCGTCGCCACCATCTACGGCGTCGGCCTCGCCAATCTCGTGCTGCTGCCGATCTCCAAGAAACTCCTTTTCCACATCGGCGCGCTGGCCGGGCAACGCGAAATGTTCATCGACGGCCTGATCGGCATCGCCAACGGCGACAACCCGCGCATCATCGAGAGCCGGATGCGGGGCTACGTTCACTAGGAAGCGGGCATGGCACGGCGGCACAGGAACGCGGAAGAGCACGAGAACACCGAACGCTGGCTCGTTTCGTATGCGGACTTCATCACGCTGCTGTTCGCCTTCTTCGTGGTCATGTACTCGCTGAGTTCGATCAACGAAGGCAAGTACCGCGTACTGTCCGACTCGCTCGTGCAGGCGTTCCGCAATGCCGATTTCCGCGAGCAGGGCCGGCAGACCACGTCGCCCTCGGTCGCCCCGGTTGCGCCGGTCGCCCCGGTCATCCGTCCGCCGCGCGCCGCCAGCGCGCGTGAAAAAGAGGCCGAGGCGCGCCGCCAGCAAGTCGCGCAAAGAATGCGCAACATGGCCGACGCCATCCGCCGCGTGCTCGGCCCCCTGGCCGAAAGCGGCGGGGTCAGCGTTTCGGAAGGCGCTTTCGGCGTCACTGTCGAGATCAACGCCAGCGTACTTTTCGCCCCCGGCGAAGCCGTGCTGGGAAGCGAAGCCTCCGCGGCATTGCGCGCGGTGGCCGGCGTGCTTGCCGAAACGGATTTCCCGATCACGGTCGAAGGGCACACCGACACCATGCCGATCAACAACTACCGCTTTCCGTCCAACTGGGAATTGTCCGCCGTGCGCGCTTCCTCGGTCGTGCGCCTGTTCATCGAAAACGGCGTCGCGCCGGCCCGCCTGACCGCCGCCGGCTACGCCGACCAGCGCCCGGTCGCCGCCAACGACAACGAAGAAGGGCGGGCGCGCAATCGCCGGGTGGCGATCATGATCGAATCACGGGCGCTGGAGCCCGCATCCGGACAGGAACAGGCCCCTCCCGGGGCGGACGACGCGGGGGACGACGCTCCCGACGACCATGTCGATTCCATCCTGCCGCCCGTCCCGCCGCCAGCGTTCGACCAGATCGAAGTGCGCTGATCCGCCGGAGGGGCGCGCGGACATCCCTATTCTTCGGAGCGTGCCTCGGGATGCCGCTGGGCGGAGGTCCGCCTCGAAGGATACCCATTGTCGTCGCATGACGACGCGCCATACCGCCACCGGCAAACTTCCCGCCAGGATGCCCTGCGTTGCGCGACGCGCTCTTCTTCGCGCTGGGCCTGCTGCTGGGCCTGCAATTCGGCGCGCCTGCGTTTTTCCCTCGCCTGACGATAAGCCTGCCGGTTCGCTTCCAGCACCTCGGGAGCGACCGCGGGGGACGCGGGCGAGGCGGAGATGACCGTGACATTGCTGGCGCCGACCGGCTCTGCTTTCACGCCCGCAGGCGGTGCGTCACCGTAATGCACCTGCCCCTGTTCGTCTGTCCAGCGCTGGAGACTCCCCGCCGTCGCAACGCAGGAAAGGCACATTCCCAGAACGAGAAAAATTTCTTTCATTTCAATACCTTCTATCAGAATAGGCGGCCTGTGGCGGTCTGGCGCGGCGGCCTCTCCCGCCTGATCGCCACTGGATGCACACGGTAAAAACGGTTCCGATTATAGATGAAGGTCACGACAACCCCCCCGGTTTTGCCCGCCATCCGGCAAAGTCTGTTGCATGAAAGACCGTTCACGGATTGGATCGCGCTGGAAACTCCATTCCCGCCGCGCCCGCGACAGGCAAGGAATTTGCTTCGATATTTCAGGAAAGCGTGCCTTGGCTTGCATGAAACACGAAAGAATCCGATGCCGCAAAAGGCGCGATGTGTACAGACTGAAGACATCATCCCACGTGCATGACCACATCCTCCCCGCCTCGTCATTGCGAGGAGCGCAGCGACGCGGCAATCCATGCGACGGTTCAGGGCGGGCCTATTGGAATAGATTCTAAAAAAAGAGGGGAGGAAACGCCTGCCCATGCGCCTCGCCGCTTGTGGCAAAAATTTTGTCTGCCTCCCTCCCGTGCTATGCTCCACGCTTCGCGCTCACGGGCCTGTATCCGAGCGCGGACATTTCCACACGGAAAACGTAAAAGTTGCGTGGAGGTCTGCGCGAGTCGCGTGGAAGTCTGCGGAAGCCTTGTATTTCCCTCATTCATTTGAAGGAGAACCCCGATGAGCCTTTTGCAAAACTCCGGAACGAGAACCGCACAATCCATACCCGCAATCCGCCATCGCAGCGCCGCTCGCCGCCTTCATCGCCGCTTGCGACAAGTATCAGAATCCCAATCACAGCAAGGTAGACGTATTTGGAAAAGAAGGAAGCGCGGAAAATATTGGGAAAACCCCGCCGCGCGGCGTGTAACGGCGCAAAATTTGCTGGAGCCTGTGCGCCCGCGACGGGATGACCTCGCCCATCCGGATTCCGACCCCCATACGCCCGTCCGTCACCCTCGCTTTCGATGAAAGCCAGTGCGGCGGGACGCTTTATTTTCGCCCGCACCGGGAAGGCAATACGGGACTGGATTTTTCAGTCACATGACAAGGAGAATCATCATGAAGAAGATTTGTGCGTGGTTTTTTTCGGCTTCCTCCACCCGTTTTTTCACATTGGCCGTTTGCGGCGCGCTGCTTGCGTGCACCACGCAAACAACGCCTTTGAGTGAGCGCGAATTGGCCGCCAAGACGCTTTTCGACAAAGGCACGGTTTTACTGCACAGCGAACCCGATGCCGCAATTGCCATCTTCGACGAAGTCGTCAGCCGCTTTGGCGAGGACGCCTCGCCCGGCATGCGCAAGCAGGTTGCCATGGCGCTCTTCAGCAAAGGCATGACCTTGGGGCGACAGAACAAACACGATGCCGCAATGGCCGCCCATGACGAACTCGACCGCCGTTTCGGCCAGGACGCTTCGCCCGACGCGCGCAAATGGGTCGCCATGGCGCTCTTCAACAAAAATGCGACCTTGAGGATACAGAACAAACCCGATGCCGCAATGGCCGTCCATGACGAACTCGACCGCCGTTTCGGCTAGGACGCCTCGCCCGACGTGCGCAAAGTGGTCGCCATGGCGCTCTTCATCAACAAGGGCTTGATCTTGGAACAACAGGGCAAACCCGATGCCGCAATGGCCGTCTATGAGGAAATCGACCGCCGCTTCGGCAAGGATGTCTCACCCGACGTGCGCGAGCCGGTTGCCTTGGCGCTCGTCAACAAAGGCTTGATCCTGGGGCAACAGGGCAAACCCGATGCCGCAATGGCCGTCTATGAGGAAATCGACCGCCGCTTCGGCCAGGACGCCTCGCTTGGCGTGCGCCCGCCGATCGCCTGGGCGCTTTTCAACAAAGGCGCGGCCTTGGGGCAACAGAGCAAACCCGACGCCGCAATGGCCGTCTATGACGAACTCGACCGCCGCTTCGGCCAGGACGCCTCGCCCGACGCGCGCAAAGTGATCGCCATGGCGCAGGGAAATCTCGCAGAAGCCCTGCTCGTGCACGGCAGACACGCCGAAGCCGCGCAGAAGATCCGGCAGGTTCGGCAGAAGGTCGATGCTTCCGATGAGATAAGCGCCATCATGCCTTTCCTGCTCTGGCTCGCGGAGCCGCAAACGCCGTTGCGGGAAGTGCGCGACGCCATCGCCGCCCTGTCTCCCAATGTAAAACTTTCCTGGAATTTCGACGATGTTCGTCCTCTTGCCACCCAACTCCCCGAGCCGCGCAAAACCGAGGCGCAATGCTTCATCGCTTTCTTCGAGACGCATCACGACGGCGGGAAACTGGACGCTTGCCTGAAGAAATAGTGGGGTGATCACAAGAGACAAAGTCCCGTCCCAAAAGATGGACTCCCCACCCCTGTGTACCGCCCGAGCACCCCTGCCGCAAAACAATCCAATCTATAGATGAAGGTCACGCCCCCCCCGGTTTTGCCCGCCATCCGGCAAAGTCTGTTGCATGAAAGACCGTTCACGGATTGGATCGCGCTGGAAATTCCATTCCCGCCGCACCCGCGACAGGCAAGGAATTTGCTCCGATATTTCAGGAAAGTGGAAAAGCGCGCTCTGTCCGCTTTTGCGCGACGCGACTGACAAACACTTAAAGATCTCCGCCAATGAATAAAACCCCCGCAACGCCAGTCACCATCGAACCGGCCACCGCCGCCGATATTCCCGCCCTGATCGAGCTTCTGGGCATTCTGTTTTCCATCGAACAAGACTTTCACCCCGACGCCGGAAAACAGCGCCAAGGCCTGGAACTGTTGCTGGAACGCCCGGAAACCGCCTGCGTCATGGTCGCCAGGGCCGACGGCGGGATCATCGGCATGGCCAGCGCGCAACTCGTCGTGTCCACCGCCAGTGGCGCGCCTTCCGCGTGGATAGAGGACGTCGTTCTTCGTCCGGCGCATCGCGCCCAAGGACATGGCCGCGCGCTTCTCGACGCCGTCGCCCGCTGGGCCGCCGCGCACGGCGCGGCGCGTATCCAGTTACTCGCCGATGCCGACAACGCTCCGGCGCTGGACTTCTACCGGCATCTGGCGTGGCAGCCCACGCGACTATTCGCGTGGCGGAAATTCCCGTGAAAAGGCCCCGCCCGGGAACGATGCGGGCCACGCCTTGTATCCCGGATCTTTGTGCTGGGGAGTGGACAGCGTCCCCTTCCTTCGTCCCCCTTTTTAATCAGCGGCGCTGCGCGCCGTTTGGTACGAAGCCCTCTCCCGGCCCTACCGGGCAGGGCCGGAGCATCAAATTTTGCGTAATTGCGGGGCGGTAGCCAGATAGTCCGGATTGTACGCAGCGGTCTTGAGTTTTCTGGGCAGGCTGATGGAACGAGAGGTGTCGGCGCGGAGGAGATTCAAGGCAAGGCGGCGCAGGAAAGAGAAA
>JAIRLA010000131.1 GCA_031259795.1 Azoarcus sp. | reverse complement strand
GAGGCCGCCATCGAGGATCGGGTGGCTTTCCTGTGCGAGGACTACGCGGCGCTGTTCGATTCGCCGGAGGAATTCAAAAGGCTGCTGGCCTGCCTCGTCGGCCAGCACGGGCATCAGCTCGTCGGCCGCTGGCATGGGCTGATCGACGCGGGCGCCAGGGCCGAATTGTTCCGCGAACTGATCGAGCGGCATTACGACCCGGCCTACCGGCGCAGCAGCCACGGACTCTTCCGCGGATTGCCGCGGGCGCGCCCCTTCGTCTTCCGTCCCAACGCGGACGAACTGGCGGCGGAAGCACAGCGGCTGCTGGAGGAATTGGGAGAGGAAGAACAGGAATGATCGTCGGCGCCCCCAGCGCCATTCAGGCTTCGTCGATCACCGCGCTGGTGTAGACCTCCTGCACGTCGTCGAGGGACTCCAGCGCGTCGAGCAGTTTCTGCATCCTGACAGCTTCCTCTCCGGCAAGCTCGATCTCGTTTTCGGCCTTCATGGTGACCTGACCGAATTCGGCGGCAAAACCGGCGGCTTCCAGCGCTTCCTTGACCGCCATGTAGTCGTTGGGCGGGATGACGACTTCGATCGAACCGTCGTCGCTGGCGATCACGTCCTCGGCGCCGGCCTCGATGGCGGCGTCCATCAGCCCGGCCTCGTCGGTGCCGGGGGCGAAGATCAACTGCCCGCAATGCTTGAACTGGAAGGCTACACAGCCGTCGGTCCCCAAGTTGCCGCCGTGCCGGGTGAAGGCATGACGGACCTCGGCAACGGTGCGCGTCCTGTTGTCGGTCAGGCAATCGACCATGATCGCCGCGCCGCCGATGCCGTAGCCCTCGTAGCGGATCTCGGCGTAGTTGACGCCCGCCAGCTCTCCGGTGCCCTTCTTGATCGCATTGTCGATCCGGTCCTTGGGCATGTTGATCGCCTTGGCCTTGTCGATGGCCAGTCTCAGGCGCGGGTTGAAGCCCGGATCGCCGCCGCCCATCTGGGCGGCCACGGTGACTTCCTTGGCGAGCTTGGAGAAAGCGGCGCCGCGCTTTTCATCCTGGCGGCCCTTGCGATGCTGGATGTTGGCCCACTTGGAATGTCCGGCCATGGTCTTACCTCGCCTGGATGCTCGGCCATGCGCGCCGTCACCCGCTTCGGGAGCAACAACGCGGCATGTAAATGGTTGATAATAGGGAGACATTCTATCACTTCCCGATCATTCTTCCCTTGGAGCCTGCGATGTCCGATCCCCTCATCCTTGCCAGGAACGAGAATACCGAATGCGGTCTGCTGCCCGCGCTGGCCAACCGCCATGGCCTGATCACCGGCGCCACCGGCACCGGCAAGACGGTCACTTTACAGGTGCTGGCCGAGCGCTTTTCCTCCATCGGCGTGCCGGTTTTCCTGGCCGACGTGAAAGGCGACCTGTCGGGCATCGCTGCGCCGGGCGCGGACAGCCCGAAATTCAGGCAGCGGCTCGCCGCGCTGGGTATCGCCGACTGGTCGCCGGCGAAGTTCCCGGTGGTGTTCTGGGACGTCTTCGGCGAGCAGGGGCATCCGGTGCGCGCGACGATTTCCGACATGGGGCCGCTCCTGCTTGCGCGCCTTCTGAATCTCAACGAAACGCAGGCCGGCGTGCTGCAACTGGTGTTCAAGATCGCCGACGACGACGGCCTGCTGTTGCTCGACCTCAAGGATCTGCGCGCGATGGTGCAATACGCCGGCGAGAACGCGAAATCCTTCACCACCGAGTACGGCAACGTCTCCGCCGCATCCATCGGCGCCATTCAGCGCGGCCTGCTGGTGCTCGAGCAGCAGGGCGGTGATCATTTCTTCGGCGAGCCGATGCTCGATATCAACGATCTGATGCAGACCGACGACGGCAGGGGCGTGGTCAACATCCTCGCCGCCGATAAACTGATGGCCGCGCCGCGCCTGTATTCGACCTTCCTGCTCTGGCTTTTGTCCGAATTGTTCGAGCAGTTGCCCGAGGTGGGCGATCCGGACAAGCCGAAGCTGGTGTTCTTCTTCGACGAGGCGCACCTCCTGTTCAACGAAGCGCCGCCCGCGCTGCAGGAGAAGATCGAGCAGGTGGTGCGCCTGATCCGCTCGAAGGGCGTCGGCGTCTATTTCGTCACGCAGAATCCGCTCGACGTTCCGGACAAGGTGTTGGCCCAGCTCGGCAACCGTGTGCAGCACGCCTTGCGCGCCTTCACGCCGCGCGACCAGAAGGCTGTCGCCACCGCCGCCCAGACGCTGCGCGCCAATCCGGCGTTCGACGCGGCGGCGGCGATCACCGAACTTTCCGTCGGCGAGGCGCTGGTCTCTTTCCTCGACGAAAAGGGCCGTCCGTCCATCGTCGAACGTGCCTACGTCCTGCCGCCGGCTTCGCGCATCGGCCCCTTGAGCGCGGCAGAGCGGCAGGCGCTCATCCGCGCCTCGATCATCTACGGCGTCTATGAGAAGGTGGTCGACCGCGAATCGGCCTATGAAAAGTTGCGGCAAGCGCCCAAGGCCGACGTGCCGCCGGAGGCGCAGGCCAGTGCGCCGGCCCGCCCGTCCGCTCCGCCATCCCAGCCGTCGTCCGGCGGCGGCTTGCTCGGCGGGCTCGGCGACCTGCTGGGCGGATCGACCGGCCCGCGCGGCGGACACCGCGAAGGAGTCGCCGAGGCGCTGGCCAGATCCGCCGCCCGCGCCATCGGCTCGCAGGTCGGCCGCCAGATCATCCGCGGCGTCCTGGGGTCGATCCTGGGAGGCCGGCGCTGACGAACGGGAACAAGACCCATGAAAGCTCTCTCGACACGGAAAATACGGAGTGCGCGAAGGGAACCCCCGGCAGAATGGTCAAATGGGTACTTGATCTGCAAGGAATCCCATGATGGTGTAAATATATGACCAACATTACTCAGCAGTCAGTAATTTCGGTTGCATGAATATGCCAAATACGAAAGCAGATCCAGACTACGTCATTGCGAGGAGCGCAGCGACGCGGCAATCCATGCGGCGGTTCAGCCTCCCACAAAGCCGTAGCCATCCGCAAGGCCATCTGGATTGCCGCGGGGCTTCGCCCCATAGGCACTAACCTAACATTGCATTGCATTGCATTGCATTGCATTGCATTGCGGCATCATATAATTGCAAATTTCTGGTTCTAAGACGTTTTTCGATCAAAAACAGCCTGTTTATCCTGGTGAAACAATGAGCGACCTGGTTCAGGGAAACGGTGTTGCTTTTCACCACGAACGCGAAGAAGGACATTTCTCTCCACAGACTACGCCTTTCCCATTTCCTCTGATGCGAGGG
>JAIRLA010000086.1 GCA_031259795.1 Azoarcus sp. | reverse complement strand
TTGGCCGCGCTCAAATCCAGCGGCGGCAGGGGCAAGGGCTTCGTCGTCGTGGGCGGCGGCAGCCTGCGCCACGAGACCGGCTCGCGCATCGAAGTCGACGGCTACACGCTGCTGGCGGGCGCGGGGGCCGAGCTTGGCGCCGTGACGCTGGGCGGCTTCTTCGAGCACGGCCAGGGCGACTACAGCACCTACAACAGCTTCGCCAACGCGGCCAGCGTCCGCGGCGCGGGCGACGCCACCTACAACGGCGGCGGTCTCCTCGCGCATCTGAAGTTCAGCGAAACGGAACGCGGCCTCTTCTACGGCGAAGCCAGCGTGCGCGCGGGCCGTGTCGAACTCGACTACAAAACGCGCAACCTGGTCGACGGCTGGGGGCGGCGGGCCGCCTACAAGAGCGAATCGACCTACGTGGGCGCGCACGCCGGGCTGGGCTACCTGTGGAAACTGAACGCGCACACCTCGCTGCAAACCTACGGGCAATACCTGTGGAGCCAGCAGGGCGCGGACACGGTGCGGCTGACGACGGGCGAGCCGGTGAAGTTCGATGACGTGAATTCGCACCGCGCGCGCGTAGGCGCGACCCTGCGGCGCGACCTGAGCCAACGCGCGAAACTCCACGCCGGTCTGGCCTGGGAACACGAGTTCGACGGCAAGGCCAAAGCGAGCATCCACGGCTACCGGCTCGATACGCCCGAGACGGCGGGCAGCTCCGGCGTACTCGACGTGGGCCTGAGCTTCACGCCCTCGCCGGGAGGCCCGCTGACGCTGGACATCAGCGCACAAGGCTACGCAGGCAAACGCAAAGGCGGCACAGGAAGCGTGCGGGTGAATTACAGCTTCTGACGGGAAACAGGGACGGTATTGCGAAAGCATCCCTCCCCCATCACTGCGAGGCGCCTGCCGTCCCCTCCCCCGCTTGCGGGGGAGGGTGCCCCGTCAGGGGCGGGAGAGGGTTTCGTTCCATACGGAGCGAAGCGACGCTGATTTCTTTGCGGCGGAAAGTGGGCGGGCATTCCCTTCCTCCCTCCCCCTTTTTAGTCAGGGGCGGGGGAGGGTTTCCTTTTCTTGTTTTTCTTCTCCGGCGGTTTCCCACCATGCTCCGGTGACGCTTTCGCCGGGAACCAGTCTTTCGCCCATGAGGGGCGTGAGCAGGGTTACATCGCCCGCTTGCGCCGCGAGTTCGGCGATCCGTTTGATGGATTCGTTCCAGGGATGGCCCGCGAGGTCGAAGACGCCCCAATGGACGGGCGCCATCGCCCGCGCGCCGATGTCGTGATAGGCGCGGATGACTTCTTCCGGAAACATGTGCGTCCTGGGCCAGCCTTCGTTCCAGGCATCGATTTCGATGAACGCCAGATCGAAGGGGCCGTGTTTCGCGCCGATGTCGCGGAAATGTTCGCCATAGCCGGAGTCGCCGCTGATGAAGACGCGGAATTGCCGCCCCTTGAGCGACCATGATGTCCAGAGGGAGGCGTTGCGGCTGCCGAACGTCCGCCCGGAAAAATGGATGGTGCGCTCCGAGGCGAACGTCAGGCCGTCGGCGTGATAGGCCTCGCCCCAGCCCGTCTCGTGGATGCGCCCGGGAGCGATGCCCCATTTGCGCAGGTGCGCGCCGACGCCGTAGGGGACGATGAATTGCACCTCCCGATCCCGCAAGGCGCGCATCGTGGCGTATTCGAGGTGGTCGTAATGGTCGTGGGTCAGCAGCACATAATCGAGCGGCGGCAGGTGTTCGCGCGCCAGCGGCGCACTGGTGTAGCGCCGCATGATGCCGGGAACGGGCGCGGCATTGCCGAACACCGGGTCGACCAGCAATCGTTTGCCTTCCAGTTCGATGATGAGCGAAGAGTGTCCGAGCCAATAGGCGGCAAGGGCGGCGGGAGTGGCGGCGAAAGAGGATTTGTCGAGCGCGGCCTTGGGCAACGGCGCGGCGGGCGCGTTGGGGCTGCCGGCGATGGCGCGCGAAAGATGCCGCCAGGCAAAGCGCGGCAAACCGGAAAGCCCGCGAGCGGACGAGCGCCCCGAATAAATCAGGGGCACGGGGCTTTGGAACTGGCCGTCCCGGTAATAGGGCAGCTTTTCGTAAGCCGCGATTTCTTCGCCGGAAGGCGTGTCTCCGATGGCTTGCATCACATGACAACCCGTTGCGATCGCCAGTACCGCCACGAGCGCGATCGACGCCAGCGCGCGGCGCACCGTCTTTTTCGCCATGGTTTTCCTTGTGGGAACCCGCCTGTCGAGGACCGGGGGTCAGGCTTGCGGAAATCGTGAACAGGTGGATGAATGGAAAACGAACGGTATATTCAGGGCGCTCTTCCGTCAAGGCCCGGAGATCGCCGCCCGGAACTTCGCGCCGGGAACGGCAGCGGAGGATATGACCGCTGGAGCATCGACAACAAATATGCCGGTTTCGTCCGTCCGCGCAAGGCTGCACGGGGAGCGGGCAGGGCATGCTTGCTCCGCGCGGCTTTGCTGTTACAATCGCCTCCGTGGCGGGTCTCCCCGCATTGCAGCGCGGTGAATCTGGTCAGGGCCGGAAGGCAGCAGCCACAGCCGCTCCCTGCAAGTGCCGGGGGCCAGGCTCGCCACCCGAATTCCGGGGCGTCGCAAGGCGGCGCCCTTTTGTTTGGCGCACACGTTAGAATCCGCGTCCATGAGTTATCAAGTGCTGGCGCGCAAGTGGCGGCCCAAATCGTTCGAGACGCTGGTCGGGCAGGAGCATGTCGTCCGGGCGCTCTCCCATGCGCTCGCCACCGGGCGCTTGCACCATGCGTGGCTGTTTACCGGCACGCGCGGGGTGGGCAAGACGACGATTTCGCGCATTCTCGCCAAGGCGCTCAATTGCGAGACCGGGGTGAGCGCCACGCCTTGCGGACAGTGCGACGCTTGCCGCGCCATCGATGCCGACCGCTTTCCCGATTATGTCGAAATGGACGCGGCCTCCAACCGCGGCGTCGACGACATGGCGGCGCTGCTCGATCGCGCTGTGTACGCGCCGGTGGCGGGGCGCTACAAGGTCTACATGATCGACGAAGTGCACATGCTCACCGGGCATGCGTTCAACGCCATGCTGAAGACGCTCGAAGAGCCGCCCGAGCATGTCAAGTTCATCCTCGCCACCACCGATCCGCAGAAAATCCCGGTCACGGTGTTGTCGCGCTGCCTGCAATTCAATCTCAAGCAGATGCCGCCGGGGCCGATCGCCGAACATCTCGCGCGCATCCTCGAAGCCGAGGCCGTACCGTTCGAGGCGGGGGCGTTGCGGCATCTGGCGCGCGCCGCCAATGGCTCGATGCGGGACGCGCTCTCGCTGCTCGACCAGGCCATCGCCCACGGCGCGGGCCGGGTGGCGGAAGAACAGGTCATGCAGATGCTCGGCGCCGTGGGCGACGATCATCTGTATGCGATCCTCGACGCGCTGGCGGCGGGCGATGCCGAGGCGCTGGTCGCCGCGGCCGACGGCATGGAGGCGCGCAGCCTGTCGTTCGAGGCCGCCTTGCAGGCATTGTCGACGCTGCTGGCGCGCGTGGCGCTGGTGCAGTTCGCGCCGGCGGCGGTGGCCGACGGACACGAGCGGGCGCGGCTTGCCGATTATGCCGGACGGTTCGACGCCGAGTACCTGCAACTGGCCTACCAGATCGCGGTGCATGGGCGGGACGAATTGGCGCTGGCCCCCGATGAATACACGGGTTTTTCCATGAGTCTGCTGCGCTTGCTGGCGTTCCGTCCCGAACAGCCGCCCGCGCTGGGATCGCCGGGCGTCTCCGGCGGCGGCGCGAACGGCAGGGCGCGTCCCCTGCCCGCGTCGCCCGCGCCGGAGAGAAAGGCGGCGGCGGAAGCGCCAGCGTCCGGCGCGAAGAATGTTCATCCGTTCGTCGCGGAGGCTTCTCCCGCGAATACGGCGGCGTCCCGGACCGCCGCCGCACCGCCGCCCGCGCCATTGGCGTCCGCGCGCGGCGGGGATGTGCCGCCGTGGGAAGCGCCGCCGCCATGGGAGACGACGCCCGCGACGGCGCGGGACGCGGGGGGCGTTGCGGCGGCTGGGGGCGCGCCAGATGGCGGAGAGGCTTCTGTGCGCGAAAATCCGCAGGCCCCTTTCCCCCCGGAGAGAGAAATGCCACGGGAGAACGGCGGGCAGGGAAATCCTCTCCCGCGCCCGGTGGGGGAAGGCGCTCCACGGGAGCGGGAGGAGGCGCCGTCTCGCTCGGCGCGAAGTGTTGCGGAGGTGGTTTCCGGGAACGGAAGTTCCGTGGATGCCGGTGCGGCGTCCGTTCCCGCTCCGGAAGAACCCGTCGCCCGGAGTGCGCCCGCGGCGGCGATCGAAGAGGACGGCGCGGCGGTCGCGGCGGCTTTCGCATGCGGCGACTGGCGCGGGGTCGTGCGTGCGCTGGGGTTGTCCGGCCTGGCGCGTGAACTGGCGCAGCATTGCGAGTGGATCGGGTGCGGCGGCGAGCGCTTGGATCTGCGCCTGTCGGCCACTCACCGTTATTTGCTCGAAACCAATCGCGCCGCGGTTGCGCGCATGGAGAGCGATCTTGCCCGCGCCCTGGGGCATCCGTTGCACTTGCATTTCGAGGTTGGGGCCATTGCCGGGCAGACGCCCGCGCAATGCGACGAGATCGACCGTCAGGCGCGCCATGCGCGGGCCGTGGCGGCGCTCGAAAGCGATCCGTTCGTGCGCGGTTTGATCGAACGTTTCGATGCCAGTCTGAGCGAAGATACGGTCAGGCTGTTGTAGCGGTGGTATTGGCGGTATTGGCGGTATTGCGGCGTTTTCACTTTTTTTATTTTCCCTACGGAGTGTCGGATGATGAAAGGCGGAATTTCCGGTCTGATGAAGCAGGCCCAGCAGATGCAGGAAAACATGAAAAAAATGCAGGAGCAGATCGCGGCGCTCGAAATCGAGGGCGAGTCCGGCGCCGGCATGGTCAGGGTGGTGATGACCGGCAGATACGAGGTGCGGCGGGTGAGCATCGACGCCTCGGTGATGGACGACCGCGAAATGCTCGAAGACCTGGTGGCGGCGGCGGTCAACAGCGCGGTGCACAAGATCGAGGCCACCACGCAGGAGAAGATGTCCGGCTTTACCGCCGGACTCAATCTGCCGCCGGGACTCAATCTGCCATTTTGATGAGCGCGCCATCGAGCCTGGACGAGCTGATCGCCGCCTTGCGCTGCCTGCCCGGGGTCGGGCCGCGCTCGGCGCAGCGCATGGCCTACCACCTGTTGCAGCACGATCGCAAGGGCGCGGCGCGCCTGGCGGGAGCGCTGGAGCGTTCGCTGGCGGTATTGCGCCATTGCGGGCGCTGCAATGCTTTTTCCGAAGAGGATGTGTGCGCGCGCTGCGCCAATCCGCGCCGCGATCCGGGCCGTCTGTGCGTGGTCGAGACGCCCGCCGATCTGGCGATGATCGAGCAAACGCAGTCCTACGATGGCCTTTATTACGTGCTGATGGGGCGGTTGTCGCCGCTCGATGGCATCGGCCCGCGCGAACTGGAGCTCGATCGCCTGATCGCCCGGGCCTGCGACGGCGCGGTGCGGGAAGTCATCCTCGCCACCAATTTCACCAACGAGGGCGAGGCGACCGCGCACACCATCGCCGCCTTGCTCGGCGCGCGCGGACTGACGGTCAGCAGGCTTTCGCGGGGCGTGCCGGTGGGCGGGGAGCTGGAGCACACCGACATGGGCACCATTGCACAGGCGCTGGCCGAACGGCGGGCGCTGTGAGTCCGCCTACGCGAATTGGCGCGCGCCCGGCTTCTCCCGCGCGGGCGGTTTAGCTATAATTCGTCGGTTTTTTCGGGTTTTCGTCCTGAACGGGGCAAAGGGAAGGATCATGAGTGACCAGAAGATAAATAACGAGCGCCGTAATCTCATACTGGCGACCTCCGCCGCCGGGGGCGTGGCCATGGCGGCGACGGCGGTGCCGTTCGTCGCCAGCCTGGCCCCGTCGGAACGCGCCAAGGCCGCGGGCGCGCCGGTGGTGGCGGACATCGGCAAACTCGCGCCCGGCGAGAAGATGGTGGTGAAATGGCGCGGCAAGCCGGTGTGGATTCTGCGCCGCACCCCCGAGATGCTCGCCTCGCTCGAAAAGGTCGCCGAAAAAATCAGCGATCCCGCCTCGGAAAAATCCGAGCAACCCGAATACGCCAGGAACACCGCGCGCGCGATCAAGGACGAATACCTCGTCGTCGTCGGCATCTGTACCCATCTTGGCTGTTCTCCGTCCGACAAGATCAAGCCCGGCGCGGAAGAAGGCATGTCCGCCGACTGGCAGGGCGGCTTTTTCTGCCCCTGCCACGGGTCGCAGTTCGACCTGGCCGGACGGGTGTTCAAGTCCATGCCGGCGCCGACCAACCTCGAAATTCCCCCGTACACGTATCTGTCGGATACGTCCATCCTCATTGGCGAAGATTCCAAGGAGGCATAAGACATGGCCGCGAACAGCAATTACGAAAAATACCAATCGGACGGCACCCTCCTCGGCAACGCGCTGGAGTGGGTCGATGCCCGCTTCCCGGCGACCTCGATGTGGAAGGCGCACCTGTCCGAATATCACGCGCCGAAGAATTTCAACTTCTGGTACTTCTTCGGTTCGATCGCGCTCGTGGTGCTCGTCATCCAGATCGTGACCGGGATCTTCCTGACCATGAACTACAAGCCCGACGGCACGCTCAACGCCGACGGCATTCCGCGCGCCTTCGCCAGCGTCGAGTACATCATGCGCGAAGTCGCCGGCGGCCGGTTCATCCGCTATTTCCACTCGACCGGGGCTTCGGCGTTCTTCATCGTCGTCTACCTGCACATGTTCCGGGGGATGCTCTACGGCTCGTACCGCAAGCCGCGCGAACTGATCTGGATTTTCGGCGTCCTGATCTTCCTGTGCCTGATGGCGGAAGCGTTCATGGGCTATCTGCTGCCGTGGGGGCAGATGTCCTACTGGGGCGCGCAGGTCATCATCAACCTGTTCTCGGCCATTCCCCTCGTCGGCCCCGACCTCTCGCTGCTCATCCGGGGCGACTACGTGGTGTCGGACGTGACCCTGAACCGTTTCTTCGCGCTGCACGTCATCGCCGTGCCGCTGGTGCTGATCGGGCTGGTGGTCGCGCACATCCTGGCGCTGCACGAAGTCGGCTCGAACAACCCCGACGGCGTCGAGATCAAGAAGTTCAAGAACGACAAGGGCGTCCCGCTCGACAGCGTTCCCTTCCATCCCTACTACACCATCGCGCACGACCTGCCCGCCATGGTCATCTTCCTGATCGTCTTCTGCGCGGTCGTTTTCTTCGCGCCCGAGGGCGGCGGCTACTTCCTGGAGTACAACAACTTCCTGCCCGCCGACCCGATGAAGACGCCGGAACACATCGCGCCGGTGTGGTACTTCACGCCGTTCTACTCGATGCTGCGCGCGATGGTGTGGAACTTCTTCTGGCTCGAAGCCAAGTTCTGGGGCGTGGTCGCCATGGGCGGCGGCGTGGTGATCCTGGCCTTCCTGCCCTGGCTCGACCGCAGTCCGGCGAAGTCCATCCGCTACCGCGGCCCGATCTTCAAGACCCTGCTCGCCATTTTCATCGTCGGCTTCCTGATTCTCGGCTTCCTGGGAACCAAGGCGCCCGGCTATTATTTCTTCGGCTACGCGCCCGCGGCCAATCCGGATGGCAGTACCGCCTTCAGCCCGCTGAACTACCTGCTCTCCGGCGATCTCATCGCCCAGATCTTCACCGTTTATTACTTCCTTTTCTTCCTGACCATGCCGTACTGGTCGAAGATCGACAAATGCAAGCCGGTTCCGGAAAGGGTGACGTTCAAATGAAAACGCGCGTAATCAAGCTCTTCAAGCGTCTTGCCACCGTTGCCCTGTTCGCGCCGGCCATGGCGTTTGCCGCCTCGGGCGCGCATCTGGACGAGGCGCCGGTCAGCACCGACCATGCAAGCCTCCAGCGGGGCGCCCGGCTGTTCGTCAATTACTGTTTGAACTGTCATGGCGCCTCGGCGGTGCGCTACAACCAATTGCAGAAAATCGGCCTCGACGAAAAGACGATCACCGACAACCTGCTCTTCACCGGCGAAAAGATCGGCGACATGATGACGATCGCCATGACGCGCGAGGACGCCGAAGCCTGGTTCGGCACCGCGCCGCCCGACCTGTCGCTGATCGCGCGCGCCAAGGCATCCGCCTCCGGCAGCGGCGCCGATTACCTCTACACCTACCTGCGCAGTTTCTACCGCGATCCGACCCGCCCGACTGGCTGGAACAACACGGTCTTCGCCAATGTCGGCATGCCGCACGTACTCTGGGATTTGCAGGGCGAACAAACCCTGAAGGAAACGAGCGGCGCGGACGGCCACACCGCGCATGAACTCGCCCTGACCAAGCCCGGCAGCATGTCGCAGGGAGAATACGACCAGGCCGTGGCCGACCTCGTTTCCTTCCTGGTGTGGATGGGCGAACCGGACGCGGGGAGCCGCAAGACGATCGGTATATTCGTCCTCGTCTTCCTCGCCGGTTTCTATGTACTCACCCACGCGCTGGGCAAGAACTACTGGAAAGACATCCACTGAACGATATTGTCCACGGCCATTTCCCGATGGCCTGATCCTTTCGCCCCTTCACGCACCGCGCGAATGACTGCGCGGTGCGCTTTCGTTTTTCCGCAACCCCCGGAGCCGCCAGACCATGATGATTTTATATTCCGGCACAATTGACCCTTTCAGCCACCGTTGCCGGATCGTGCTTTATGAGAAAGGTATGGATTTTGAAGTGATCGACGTCGATCTCTTCAACAAGCCCGAGGACATCGCTGTCATCAACCCCTATAACCAAGTGCCCGTGATGGTCGACCGCGACCTCGTGCTCTACGAGTCGAACATCATCAACGAATACATCGACGAGCGTTTCCCGCATCCGCAACTGATGCCGCCCGACCCGATCATGCGCGCCCGCGCCCGGCAACTGCTGCACACCTTCGAGAAAGAATTGTTTTCGTACATCCCGGAACTCGAAGCCAACCAGAAAGGCATCGACAAGACGCGCGCCCATGTACGCGACATCCTCGTCCAGCGCGCGTCGATCTTCATCAAGCAGAAATTCATGCTTGGCGACGAATTTTCCATGCTGGACGTGGCGATCGCGCCATTGCTGTGGCGGCTCGAACACTACGGCATCGAACTGCCCAAGACCGCCGCGCCGTTGATGAAATACGCCGAACGCATTTTCAGCCGCCAGGGTTTCATCGACGCCCTGACCCCCTCCGAAAAGGTCATGCGGCGCTGAAAACGGCTGGACCCAGACAGGGGATGCGACATGGTTTCCACCAAGCCTTACCTGATCCGCGCCATCTACGAATGGTGCGTCGACCAGGGATTTACCCCTTACCTCGCCGTGCAGGTCGACGAGCGCGCGCGCGTGCCGTCCGCCTACGTGCGCGACGGCCAGATCGTGCTCAACATCGGCCCCGATGCGACCCACCAACTGGTGATGGACAACGAGCAAGTGTCTTTCCAGGCGCGCTTCAACGGCGTGGCGCACCAAATCGCGGTGCCGGTCGACAGCGTCGCCGCGATCTACGCCCGCGAAAACGGCCAGGGCATGGCTTTCGAGCTTCAGCATGTACCGGCGGCGGGCGCGCCCGCCGCCGTGGGCAAGACGGGCGCGGCGGACACGCCGCCGGACGACACCCCGCCTCCGCCGCCGCCGCGCGGCTCGCACCTGAAAGTCATCAAATGAAGTCCGTGCGGCGCACGGGCGTTCTCCCGTGCCGGTCACGGCATTCCCGAACGGAAAAAGGAGAACGCAGCGATGCAATGGGGAGAACGCTACGAACTGGGCATTGCCCGCATGGACGAAACCCACCGCGAGTTCATTGAATACTGCAACGCGCTGACCGCCGCCGCGCCGGAAAACTTCCTCGCCTGCCTCGATGCCTTCATCGCGCACACCGCCGCGCATTTCGACCAGGAAAATCGCTGGATGGAAGCAGTCGACTTTCCCGCCTGCCATCGCGCCGAACATGACCGGGTCTTGGAAGTCATGCGCGAAATCCGCCAGCGGGTCGAGAAAAACGATCTTTTCCTTGGCCGCCGCCTGCTCGAAGAACTGCCGCCATGGTTCGACAACCACGTCGACACCATGGACGCGGCGCTGGCCTTTTACCTCAAGGAAATCAGCTTCGACACCGAATCGGGCGCGCTCCCCGCAAACCAATCCGCCGCCCACGCCCGGAGCGCGCAAGGATGCGGTTGCAGCGCACACGCGCCGGGCGCGGACACAAAAAAACTGTTCCAATAGGCCCATCGCCCGCCCGGGCAATAATGCCACAAGCAAAATTCGACGTCGCCATGAACGTCCCGGAAAGCTGCTCCCAACAAACGAGTATCCGGCGAGATTCATCCGGCCATGCGTGCGTTCGACCACCCGGCGCCGGGCCTTGACCCGGCTTCCTTCTTGATGGCTTCGGCCTCCTCGCCTCGCTTGCGGAGGGGAAGGGGGGGCGATGACGAAAGGGGCGGGCGCGCCGCGCCGCGCCTCTCGCCGCCGGGGCCTCAGCAGGCTTCGGTGTCGCGCTCGTTGAGCAGGCGTTCGGTGTCGCGGCGGCCGAACAGCCAGAACATCGCCGGGGTCAGGAAGGTGTCGAGCAGGGTCGAACTCACCAGCCCCGAGAAGATCACCACCGCCACCGGGTGCAGCACTTCGGCGCCGGGGCGTTCGGCCTCGAAGAGCAGGGGGGCGAGCGCGAAGGCGGTGACCAGCGCGGTCATGAGCACGGGCGAGAGCCGTTCGAGCGAGCCGCGCAGGATCATCTTGTGGTCGAAGTTCTCGCCTTCGATGCGCACCAGGTTGAGGTAGTGGCTGACCTTGAGGATGCCGTTGCGCACCGAGATGCCCGCCAGGGTGATGAAGCCGACCAGCGCCGCCACCGACAGCGGCTGCCCCGACAGCCACAGGCCGATCACCGCGCCCACGAGGGCGAGCGGGATGTTGGCCATGATGAGGGCCGACAGGCGCGCCGATTTGTAGCGGCTGTGGAGGACGACGAACATCAGCGTCAGCGAGACCAGCGAGAGCAGCCCCACCAGGCGCGCGGCTTCCCTTTGCGCTTCGAACTGCCCGCCCAGGGTGATGAAATAGCCTTCCGGCAGTTTCATCTCCGCCACCACGGCGCGGATGTCTTCAACGACTTCGGAGAGGGGGCGCTGCTGGGCGTTGGCGGAGAGGACGATGCGGCGCTTGCCGTCGTCGCGGCTGACTTGGTTGGGGCCGTCGCCGTCCTCGATGCTGGCGAGGCGGGAAAGCGGCACGTGCCCGTTGGGCGTCTCGATGAGAATCCGCGCCAGGCCGTCGACCGAGCGCGCCGCTTCCGGCAGGCGCAGCACGAGGGCGAAGCGCCGCCCGCCTTCGACGATCTGGGTGATTTTCTCGCCTTCGACCAGGCTTTGCAGCGCCGCGAGGATTTTGGGCGCGGGCACGCCATGACGCCCCGCCGCGGCGTAGTCGATGCGCACCTTGATCTGGGGGGAGAGGACTTGCTTTTCGATTTCGAGGTCGGCCAGCCCCGGGATGGCGGCCAGCCGCGTCCGCAGCGCGTCGGCCTGCCCGCGCAGGGTGTCGAGGTCTTCGCCGAAGATCTTGATGGCGATCTGCGAGCGCACGCCGGAGAGCATGTGGTCGATGCGGTGCGAGATGGGCTGGCCGATGGAGAAGGCCGCCGGCAGGTTGACCAGGCGGGCGCGGATGTCGGCGGTGATCTCGCCCATGCCGCGCGTCAGTTCCGCGGCGGGCTTGAGGCCGACGTCGAGTTCGCTGACGTGGACGCCTTCGGCGTGCTCGTCGAGTTCCGCCCGGCCGCTGCGCCGCCCGACGTGGGTGACTTCCGGCACTTGCCGGACCAGTATTTCGGCCTGCCGCGCGAGGGCGGCGGATTCGTCCAGGGTGACGCCGGGGTTCAGGCGCATGCCGATCAGGAGGGTGCCTTCGTTGAAGGGCGGCAGGAAGGTGGTGGGGAAGAAGGGCACCGCCGCCGCCGCCATGAGCGCGGCGGCGGCGCCCGCGGCCACGGCGGCGCGCGGATGCGCCAGCACCGCTTGCAGGCCGCCGCGGTAGCGCGCCTTGATCCAGGCCAGCGCTCGCGTGTCGCCGTGGCCGGATGCGTCCCCTTCTTTCTGGAACATGCGCGGCAGCAGGTAGAAGGAGAGCACCGGGGTGATCGTCACCGAGACCACCAGCGAGGCCAGGGTCGATACGATGAAGGCGATGCCCAGCGGCACGAAGAGCCGCCCTTCCATGCCCGGCAGGGCGAAGAGGGGCAGGAAGACCAGGACGATGATGATGGTGGCGTAGAGGATCGCCGAGCGCACCTCCATGGTGGCGCGGGCGACGATTTCGAGCGGGTGCAGGTGATGGCCGGGATGGCGGACGCGGTCGTCGCGCAGGCGGCGCAGGACGTTTTCCACGCCGACCACGGCGTCATCGACCAGGCCGCCGATGGCGATGGCCAGGCCGCCGAGGGTCATGGTGTTGATCGACAGGCCGAAGTAGCGGAAGACCAGGGCGGTCATGAAGATCGACACCGGGATGGCGGTGAGCGCGATCACGGTGGGGCGCAGGGTGCCGAGGAAGAAGAAGAGGATCAGCGCCACGAAGATCGAGGCGCCGATCAGCTTGCCTTGCAGGGTGCCGATCGAGGCTTCGATGAAGCTGGCCTGGCGGAAAGTGACCTGCGGCGCTTCCATGCCGGCGGGGAGCGATTGCGTCATTTCCGCCAGCGCTGTTTCGATGCCGCGCGTCAGCGCGATGGTGTCGGCGGTGGGCTGCTTCTGGATGCCGAGGATGACCGCCGGTTTGCCCGCGAAACCGGCGTCGCCGCGCCGCAGGGCGGGGGCGAAGGCGACTGCGGCGATCTGGCGCAGGAGGACGGGCTGGCCGTTTTTCACCGTGATGGCGAGGTTCTGCAAGTCTTCGAGGCTGGAGGTGCGGCCCAGGTTGCGGATCAGGTATTCGCGCCCGGACAGTTCCAGGAAGCCGCCCGAGCTGTTGGAGGAGAAGCCGCGAATGGCCTCCTCCAGATCGGCGAGACCGATTTCCAGCTCCGCCATGCGGCGGGTGTCCGGCTGCACCTGGAATTGCCGCACCTCGCCGCCGATGGGAATCACTTGGGCGATGCCGGGGATGGCCATCAGGCGCGGGCGCAGCACCCAGTCGGCGTACTCGCGCACCTGCATCGGCGAGATGCGCGCGGTGTCGATGGGGATGGCGATCTGCATGATCTCTCCCATGATGGAGCTGATCGGCCCCATGCGCGGGACGACGCTTTCCGGTAAGCCTTCCTCCATGGCCGCCAGGCGCTCCGAGACCATCTGGCGGGCGCGGAAGATGTCTGTGCTCCAGTCGAAGGTGATGTAGACGAAGGAGAGTCCGGCGCTGGAGACGGAGCGGATGGATTCCACGCCGGGCAGGCCGTTCATCGCCGTCTCCAGCGGGAAAGTAATCAACTGCTCCACTTCTTCGGCCGCCATGCCGCCGGATTCGGTCATGACGGTCACGGTGGGTTTGTTGAGATCGGGAAAAACGTCCACCGGCATGCGAGAGAGGGTGAACGCGCCGTAAGCCATCAGGGCCGCGCTGATGATGAGGACCAGCAGGCGGTTGTTCAGACTGTTGTCGAGTAGCCACTTGAACATCGGTGTGCTCCTTTTCAGCGAATCTGGTTGACGAGCGTGGCGGCCTGCGTCACCACGCGCTCACCGGCGGCGAGACCGGCGGTCACCGCCACGCTGGCGCCGTCGAGCGGCTCGACGGTGACCAGCCGCGGCGCGAAGCGCTCGGGCGCGGTCTTGACCCAGACGATGGTCTGGTTGGCCGGATTCTTCAGCACCGAAGCCGCCGGGACGCGCACGCCTTGCACGGCGCTGCGCGTGTGCACGAAAACTTCTACCGGCTGCCCGACCGCCAGGCGCGCCAGTGCGTCGCCGCGCGCGGCGAAGGCCATCGGCAGGGCCTGCTCGCGCAGACTGCGCGCCGCGCCGATGAAATCGAGCGGTACGCGCGTCTGGCCGACGGCGAGGCTGGCGCCCGCGACATCGGCGGCAATCCCGGCATCGTAGGCCAGCGCCTCGATGCGCAGGCGCTCGGGATCGACGATCTCGAACACCAATTCGCGCGCATCGACCACTTGCCCCGCCACCGCATTGCTCGACGCGATCACGCCCGTCACCGGGGCGGTGAGCGCATCGCGGCGCGCCAGGCCGCCGCCCACCGCCCGCACGCGCGCTTCGAGACTGGCCAGTTCGCTCTCCGCCGTCTCGATCTCCTTGCGCGGCACGGTGTCGCGCAGGGCCTGCAAGCGCGCCAGGCGCTTGACGGCGAGGGCGTGCGCCGCCGTCAGTTCCGCCAGTTGCGCCTGCTGGTTGGCATGCTCGATGGGGGCGAGGGCGGGCGCGACCCAGGCAAGCACCTGCCCTTTTTTCACCGCCTGCCCGACCTCGGGCAGACCTTGCGGCCCCGCCGCGATGCGCCCGGCGACGAGCGCCTGCACCTTGCCGCCCGCGTTGGGGTCCAGCGTCACTTTGCCGCTGAGCGCATGGCTGCGCGGCAGCGCCCCGGCCTCGGCGACGAGGGTGCGCACGCCGATCTGGCGCTGCGCCGGTTTGGGCAGGAAGACGCTGCCGTCCGGCAGGCGCTGCGGCCCGTTGCCGCTCGCCGCCGTGGGGGCGTCGTCATGGCCGGCGTCGGCGGCGGCGTTCCACGATGCCGCGAGCGCCGCGAGGCTGGCGGCGGCCAGCAGGATCTTCGTGTGTGCTTTCATACTGGTTCTGTTCCTCATCGCGCGCTCCTCTCGCGGGTCGAAAATCTCCACCCGGCAAAGCCCAGCGCGACGACGGCGATGCCCGCCAGCGCGATGGGGAACGCCCGCGCGCGCGCCGGGGAGGCGGCCCGCGTTTCGTCTTCCTCATCTTCCGCGTGGATGTCGAGATCGGCGGCAAGCAAATCCGTCTCTTCGCCGACCGTCACCGTGGCGACGATCGGCAGCACGCCGCGGAGGGGAATCATGGGCAGTTCGGCGTGGAATTCGCCCTCGCCATGCGCTTCGGCGGACACGGCGGCATCGCCGGCCAGCAATGTGATCCGGGCGTCCTGTACCGGGCGGTTGTCGGCATAGTGATCGAGGTAAAGCGTGAGCGATGCGCCGTCGAGGATGCCGACGAGTTCGAACTTTTCGGAGACGGCATCGAAGCGCGGCAGCGTCGAGGCTTCGGCGGAAGACGGCGCTTCGTCGTGGCCGTGGCCGTCGTCGGCCAAGGCGCGCGGCGCGGCGCTCGCCAGCAGGGCGGCGCACAACGTGGCCGCCAGCAAAGACAAGGGTTTCAGTTTCATGGTGGTCGTTTGTATCCTGGTAATCATTCGGGCAGCAGGCCCATGGTCTGGCGCAGGGCGGAGATGGCCGCGCCCAGTTCGACGCGCGCCCCCGCCAGTTCGCGTCCGGCATCGCTCGCTTCGAGACCGGCGCGCAGGCGGGCGGGCAGATCGGTCTCGCCGAGGCGGAACGCGTGGTCAAAAAAGTCGCGCGACTCGCGCGCCAGCCGGGCGCGCCGCTCCGCCGCCGCGACCTGCGCGCGCGCCGCGTTCACGCGGGCGCGGGCCGTCTCGATCGCGGGCGGTATTTGTTCTTGCGCAAAGCGAAGCCGCGCCTCGGCCTCGGCGGCTTCGGCCCCGGCGGCGGCCAGGCGCGCCCGGCTGCTCGCATCGGAACCCAAGGGAAAGCGCAGCGCGACTGTCACCGTCTGCTGCCAATCTTCATCCGCGGCATCGCGCTCGCGCGTGGTCGACAGGCCCAGTTCCGGATTGGCGCGGCGCTGGAGGCCAGCGAGCCGGGCGGCCCGGCGGGCGATTTCGGCGCGGTCGCGCGCTTCCCGCACGAGCGGATGCCGCTCCGCCAGCGCCTCTTCATCGGCGAGCGCGGCGGGATCGGCCTCGAACGCCGAAAGGCCGTCATCGTCGCTGGCGGGCGGCACGCCGGTCAAGGCGGCGAGCCGCTGCGCGCTTACCGTCAGCGCGCTCTCCGCCGCCGCCAGCGCGACCTCCGCGCCCGCCTGCGCACCATCGGCCTGATGCTGGTCGGCGCGCGCCAGATCACCAGCGGCCACCCGCCTGGCCACATCCGCCGCCAGCGCGCGCGCCCCGGCGAGGCGTTCGCGCCCGAGCGCCAGCTCGACGCGGGTGCGCCGCCAATCCCAATAAGCGTCGCGCACCTCGGCGGCGGTGCGCAATTGCGCCGCCCGCAGACGGCTGTCATCGGCGCGCAGCCCGGCCTCGGCCAGCGCGCCGGCGGCGTCGTGCTCGCCCGGCAGCCACAGCGGCATGACGACGCCGAGGCTGTATTCGCGGCGGCCATTGTCGCCGCCGGCCTGACCGGTCAGCGCCGAGAGTTCGAGCGCGGGCGGCCCGGCCAGCCAGCCGTCCGCGTTGGCGCGCTCCGCCAGCGCGGCCTCCGCGCGCAAGGCGCGCGACTGCGCCTCGGGTTGCCGCGCCCAGGCGGCCTCATAGAATTGTTTCAGGGGCGTGGCGTCTTGCGCCACGGCGTCATGAACGGCCAGGGCGCTGAGCGTCGCCGCCAGCAAAGCTTTGTGGATGGGAAGCATCCGATTCTCCGTTAGTGATGAAAACAAGCACGGGAAAATCGGCGGGGCGCGACCATCTTGGCCGCGAGGCGCGCGGGGGGCGACCGTTCAGATACGGTGAACGAGCCGGAGGGAAAATGCGCGCGATGCCCCGCCGATCAGGCGGGGCGCGACCACTTGGGGCGTTCGGGCTGGGCGGCCGGCGCCGAGCGCGGCCACGGATACAGCGAGGCGGCATGGGCCTGTCCCACACCGGCAAGCGCCATCCGCACGGCATCGGGCAACAGGGCGGTGGCGCAGGCGACATGGCAAAAGCCGCAATCGCCGCCGGACAGTGACGTGGTCCCGTCGCCGCCCTCGCTATCGCCGCGCGTCTCGTCCGCCTGACCATGCGCGTGATGCCCAAAATGATCCGCCGCCGCGCCGCGCTCATGCGCGCAATAAGCGGCAGCCGAAGCCCACCCCAATTGCAGGGGCAGGCAGATCAGGAAAAAAATGGCGAACAGACGGCGCATGGGGCGGCATGATAACAATAAAAAAATGTGGCGCAAGATAAAAAATAAAAAAGCGGGAAAGAAAGCCCGCGCCCGTGGCGTCCACCACAAGAATCGCCGCGTCGCCGCGCGCTTCGCAATGGCAAGGCGGGGGAGGGGAGTCCATCGGAAGAATTCGTCATTGCGAGGAGCGCATCGACGAGGGAGGGGGAACACTCGCAATGATGAGGCGGGGGAGGGCGCTCGTAGTGACGAGGCGGGGGATTGACAGCCGCCTGCCGTTCAAATCTGATCCCCGATCCCCGATCCCTGCCCCTGAGGCACAATGGCGCTTTTCGGCGGGTCTGGGCGGAAGGCGGAATGAGAGGCTGGTTGCGCGGGGTGAAACGGATCGAGTCGCCCAATTTCGATGCGCGTCCCGAAGGCGGGCGCGTCAGCCTGATCGTGATCCATGCCATCAGCTTGCCGCCGGATGAATTCGGCGGCCCCGGCGTGATCGAGTTGTTTACCAACCGGCTCGATCCGGCGGCGCATCCTTATTACGCGACGATCCAGCACTTGCGGGTGTCGTCGCATTTTTTCATCCGCCGCGACGGCGAATTGATCCAGTTCGTCTCCACCGCGGATCGCGCCTGGCATGCTGGCGCGTCGTCGTGGCGCGGGCGCGGGCGCTGCAACGATTTTTCGCTCGGCATCGAGCTGGAAGGCTGCGACACGCAACCGTTCGATGACCGCCAGTATGCGGCGCTGGCGGCGCTCTTGCGGCGGCTCGCGCGGCGCTATCCGGGCTGCGATATCGCCGGGCATTCCGATATTGCTCCCGGACGCAAGACCGATCCGGGGCCGTTCTTCGACTGGCCGCGAATCGGCGCGCGGCGCGGCGGCTGACGGAAACCGCCGGGGCGCGCCCGTGAATTTTTTCTTTTGCCGTCCGCCCATGTGGGCGCTCAATCCGGAGAGCCGATATGGCCCGCGGCGCGGCGGGGGGCCATTTTTCCGCCGGGGACGGTTTGCGCGCGGAAACGTAAAATGATCGCGGATGCCGGTCAGCGCCAGAAAAGACCGGCTATACAAGACTGCCATATCATCACAACGAGGAAAGAAACGTTCATGGACGAACTGATACGCGCCGCGGCGCTCCATTATCATCGCCACCCGCAACCCGGCAAGATCGCGGTGACGCCGACCAAGGCGCTGACCAACCAGCGCGACTTGTCGCTGGCTTATTCGCCCGGCGTGGGGGCGGCCTGCGATGCGATCGTGGCCGATCCGGGCGAGGCCGCCAGCCTGACCGCGCGCGGCAATCTGATCGGCGTCGTCACCAATGGCACCGCCGTGCTCGGCCTGGGCAACATCGGCGCGCTCGCCGCCAAGCCGGTGATGGAAGGCAAGGGGGTGCTGTTCAAGAAGTTCGCCGGGATCGATGTGTTCGACCTCGAAATCAATGAGTCCGACCCCGATCGCCTGATCGATGTGATCGCCGCGCTCGAACCCACCTTCGGCGGCATCAATCTCGAAGACATCAAGGCGCCCGAATGTTTCTATATCGAGCAGAAGCTGCGCGAGCGCATGAAAATCCCGGTGTTCCACGATGACCAGCACGGCACCGCGATCGTGGTCGGCGCGGCGGTGCTCAACGCCCTGCACATGCAGGGCAAGACCCCGGAAAAGGTCAAGCTGGTCACTTCGGGCGCGGGCGCGGCGGCGCTGGCCTGCCTCGATCTGCTGGTGATGCTGGGCATTCCGGTGGAAAACATCTGGGTGACCGACATCGAAGGCGTGGTTCATGAAGGGCGCACCGTGCTGATGGACCCGATCAAGGCGCGCTACGCCAAGAAAACCGACGCCCGCACGCTCGCCGAGGTGATCGAAGGCGCGGACATCTTCCTCGGATTGTCGGTCGGCGGCGTGCTCAAGCGCGAAATGGCGGCCAGGATGGCGGCCAATCCGCTGATCCTGGCGCTGGCCAACCCGATCCCGGAAATCCTGCCCGGCGAGGTGCGGGCGGTGCGCGACGACGCCATCATTGCCACCGGACGCTCGGATTATCCGAACCAGGTCAATAACGTATTGTGTTTTCCCTTCATTTTCCGGGGCGCGCTCGATGTGGGGGCGACGACCATCACCGATGAAATGAAACTCGCGGCGGTGCGCGCCATCGCCGAACTGGCGCGGGCCGAGCAAAGCGATGTCGTCGCCGCCGCCTATGGCGAGAAAGTGAGCGGTTTCGGCGCCGATTACATCATTCCGCGCCCCTTCGATCCGAGGCTCATCGCCAAGATCGCGCCAGCGGTGGCGGAGGCGGCGATGGCCTCGGGCGTGGCGAAGCGTCCGATCGACGACTGGGACGCCTACCGCGCCCAGCTCGACAATTTCGTCTGGCATTCCGGCATGTTGATGAAGCCGGTATTCGCCGCCGCCCGCGACGCTCCGCAGCGCATCATCTTCGCGGAAGGCGAATCCGAACGGGTACTGCACGCGGTGCGCACCGTGATCGACGAGGGCATGGCGTGGCCGATCCTGGTCGGGCGGCCGGAAGTCATCATGGGCAATATCGACCGCCTGGGTTTGCGCATGAACCCCGGCCAGAACTATGAATTGATCGACCCGGAGCACAACCCCCATTTCGGCGAAATGTGCGCGTATTACCACCGCCGCATGGAGCGGCGCGGCGTCTCGGAAGACGACGCGCAAAAGCAGGTTCGCCGCGGCACCACCCTGATCGGCGCGCTGCTGCTCGCGCTCGGCTACGGCGATGGCCTCATCTGCGGCACTACCGGCGTGCATCGCAAGCATCTCGCCCATGTCGAGGCCGCCGTCGGCCTGCGTCCCGGCGTCAACAATTACTACACGATCAACGTGCTGAGCCTGCCGGGGCGCACGTTGTTCCTCGCCGACACCAACGTCAATTACGATCCGGACACCGAACAGATCGTCGAGATGACCGTGCTGGCCGCCGAAGAGACGCAGCGTTTCGGGATCACGCCGCGCGTCGCCCTGCTGTCGCATTCCTCCTTCGGTTCGGCGGACTCGCCGACCGCCCGCAAGATGCGCGCCGCCCTGCGCGTGCTGCAAGAACGCCATCCCGACTTGCAGGTCGAGGGTGAGATGCATGGCGACGCGGCGCTCGATGCCCGCCTGCGTCTGCACGTCTTCCCGAATGCGCGTCTGCACGAGGACGCCAACCTGCTGATCTTCCCCACGCTGGACGCGGCCAATATCGCCTTCAATCTCCTCAAGGTCGCGGCGGGCGGCGGCGTGACGGTGGGGCCGATCCTCCTCGGCGCGGCCAGGCCCGTGCATGTGCTGTCGCCCTCGGCGACGGTGCGGCGGATCATCAACATGACCGCGCTCACCGTGGTCGAGGCGGGACACCGGGGCGGATGAGGGACGGCGCGCGCTTCCAGGCCAAGCGCGCGCCGCCTCGCCATATCACCGCGTCGCCGCGTCACTTTTTCCGCGACGGCGCGCTGCTGTGCGCATGCCCGACGGCCGCCGCGAACAACAGCGCCGCCAGGACGATTTCGCCGCGCGCCAATGCGGCGATGAGGCCGGGATCGTTGGCGCGCATCATGCCTTCGGCGAAGTAGGGCAGGCTCGCCATCGACAGCCATTGGCTGGTGTAGCGCCGCCCGCGCAGGACGCCGGGGACGGCGGGCAAGAGCGGCAGGATTTTGAGCGTGAGCCACGAGCCGCCCGGGCGCAGCGGCGCGAGCCAGCCTTCCCACAGTACGCAGAGCGCGATCAGGGCCAGCAGCGCCACGCTCGCCAGGCGCGACCATGAACGGGGGGTCATCGCCGCCCCGCCCGGAACGAGGCGCGGGCGCGCCGGAGCGCGGGGATGCCGATTGCTTGCATGGAAGGCCCTTGAAACCGATAAAATCGCGCCATTCTACCCGGCACGGCGCTCCTCATGTCTCCGCGAACCTTCCCCCAATCGCTGCGCGATTTCGTCACGCTCTTCCACAGCCGTTTCCGCGCCACCCGCTGCCCGCAGGTCGCGGGGTCGCTGGCATTCACCACCCTGCTCGCGCTGGTGCCGTTCATCACCGTGACCATCGCCGCTTTCGGGCATCTGCCGGGCATGGACGCGATCGGCGCGTCGCTGAAGACATTCCTGCTCGAAAACATGCTCCCGGACAAGGCCGGGAACATCATCGCCACCTATGCGCTGGAGTTCTCGGAGAAAGCCGCCGGCCTGACCATGATCGGCAGCGTCATGCTGGCGGTGACTTCGCTGATGTTGCTGGCGACCATCGAGCGGGTATTCAACCATATCTGGGGCGTGCGCCAGCCGCGCCCGCTGCTGCTGCGCATGACCGTGTATTGGTTCGTGCTCACGCTCGGACCGGCCATCCTCGGCGGCAGCATCGTCGCCACCGGCTATCTGGTGAGCGCTTCGATGCAATGGGCGCCGAACCTGGGCTGGCTTGGCGGGATCACGGCCCGCCTGCTGCCGCCGCTGCTGCTCGGAGCGCTGTTCATCTTTTTGTATTTCGCCGTGCCCAATCACAAGGTGCGGTTCACGCACGCGGCCATCGGCGGCGTGGCCGCGGCGCTGGTGTTTTTCCTGATGCAGCGCGCTTTCGGGATCTTCATCGCGCGCTTTCCGACTTATACGCTGGTGTATGGCGCGTTCGCGGCGCTGCCGATTTTCCTTGTCTGGCTTTATTTATCGTGGATCGTGGTATTGCTCGGGGCGCTGACCGCCGCCACCCTGCCGGCGTTCGCCGAGCGGCGGCGGCTGGTGGCGGCGTTCCCCGGCTGCGAGGCATGGGCGGCGGCGACCATGCTGGTGCAACTGGCGCGCGCCCAGAAAACAGGGCGCCCGGTCAGCTTCGCGGCCCTGCGCAACCGCGCCCCCTTGTCGGAGCATCACGCCGAAGCCGTGCTGGGACGGCTGGCGGAAGCCCATTGGGTCAGCCGTACCGACGACGGCGACTGGGTGCTCACCCGCTCGCCCGCGCAAATTCCGCTCGCCGCGATCATCCGCCGTTTCGCCCTCGACGCGGAAGCATGGAAACGGGCGGCGGGCGCGCCGGAAAAAGAAACGGGAGACCGCTTCGTCCAGCATCTGGAGGACGGACTGCGTTTCGGCGACGAGACGCTGGCGGATCTCGCCGCCAATCACTTGGCGTAATGGTCGATCTTGTACTGGAAAAGCTCGACCCTGGCCGTTTGCATATCGAGTCCGAGCGCCAGTCCCTGGGCAATGTAGAGGTTGCCGCGCTCCCGCACCAGCACGAAGTGATTCGACATGTAAGTGCCCGCCTCGGCGACGAGCGCCTGATTGCCCCGCGCCGCCGCGCTCGACCGCACCATCAGGGCGGGCGAAAGCGCGTTGCTGCCGTGAAAACAAATGGATACCGGCGTGAAACCCTCTCCGAGCACCTGCAAGCCCAGCTCGATCTGCCGCGGGCTGTCGGTGCGCACCCAGCGCACCACGCAAACCGCCCATTCCTGCGAGGACTCGCGCCGCAGGGCGAGCACCATGCCCGCCGACAGCGCGCAACAGATGCTGCCAACATACAGGATGCCGTAGCCGCCCGGACTTTCGTTGTACACCGTCCACTCGTCGGCGGTCATCAGCGGCTCGCGCCCCATGGCCCACACGCTTTTCAGCCCGGCGCAAACCTGCACCGTGTAATGCTGGCGGGAGCGCGCCTCGCCGCGCTCCGGCGCCGCCGCCCAGCGTTCCCGCAAGCGGCGCAGCAGCGAGAGGATTTCGAGCGGCGTCAGCCCCACCGGCAAAACAGGGACGCCAGCTTCGAGCAAACCGCTGTCGCCGCTGTTGCGCACATTCGCATCGAGATCGAGCAACCTTTTTTCGAGCCAGAGAATCTGGATGCCGATGCGATGCACGATTTCCGCCGGATTGAGATAGACCGCCTCGTTCCCTTTTCCGGGCGCGCGCCGCACACAAGCCACGGGAGGCATGTCCTGGTTCGGATCGAACCAGTAGGCCGACGTTTCAGGCTGGGGCGGAACGAACGAAAGCAGCAGATCTCCCGCGATCGACTCCAGATAATCGAACAACCATTGCTGTTCGCGCGCGGTCAGGCTTTCGGTCTGGCTGATCGCCATCGCCAGCAAACGCTTGTAACGCGAACTGCTTTTCGGCGGCTGCGGCTGCGCGTCACCGCGCCTCGGGCGCTCGCCCTGTCCCCCCGAGGCATTCCAGACAGCGTGTATCCGCTGCCACAGCCCGAACGGCGGCGCCGCGCCCAGCAAAATACTCAAAAGATAGATTTCACCATGTATTCCATGGGAAAGATCGCACAAATCGGACAGATCGGCCTGCCAGGCCCACAGCTTGCGGGAGCGCATGTCGTCGTACAACAACTGCGCTTGCCTGGAAATCGACAACAGAATGTCGATCAGGGTGGTCGCCTTGGCATGCAGCTCGGCGGGAACCGGCAGCTCGCACGTCAACAGCCCCGGACGGAAACGCTCGCAGACATCGAAAGCGCGCTGGCCGAACAGGCCGAGCAGATCCTGGCGCTGCGCCGTCGGCAACGACCAGCCGCCGACGTTCTCGACATGGCGGCACAAATCCGCCAGTTCGGCATTGATATCGCCGCTCGGCTCGCTGGAAAGCCAAGCCAGCACGGCTTGCAGGGAATTGGGAGGGGGCTCGGACATCGTGCGCACGTAACAAGCGGGAATCCCTGCATTCTATGCAAACTCGCGTGTCCGATGGCTCCCTGAAACAGATTTCAATGTAAAAAACTTTAACGCCCCCTCCCATTGCGCGCGCCCATCCCCGCGCCCGCGCGGACGAAAAACGCAGCAAGCATAGTTATCCACACGCTCC
>JAIRLA010000070.1 GCA_031259795.1 Azoarcus sp. | reverse complement strand
GGACGATTTACGCGACGAACCAAGGTTGTCTCAAAGAGCAAGGAAATGGTGGATTTGACCATCCGTTTGTGGTGTTCGCTCACCAAACCGGAAGTTTTTGCAGCTTGGCAAGAAAAGTTTGCATGTATCTATACGTAGCAAGCAGGGCTTGGCGACTATTTTCTCGACAGCCTCTTTGCCGACATCGACGCGCTGCTCCTCCACGCGGGCGTCCATGAACAGCATTTCGGCCATCACCGCGCGCTGGCAAAACGCTTTCTCTTCGCCATCTACTACCGCCTGAACGAAGACGACATCCAGAACTGGCGTGTGCTCAGATTGCCGAAGCGACCCGCTCCGCATACAACGGGCCTTATCCCATCCTTGATAAAAAGGGGGACGGAAGAATGGCAAAACGCCAGTCGCCGCGACAGTCCTCCCCCTCGTCATTGCGAGGAGCGAAGCGACGTGGCAATCCAGTGCGTTCTATCCGGCGCGTAGCGCCGCTGATTAAAAGGGGAGGAAGGAGCGGGACGCCTGTCCATTCCCCACCGCCAAAGAAAACAGCGTCGATTTGCTCCGTATGGAAGGAACTGGATTGCCACGTCGCTTCGCTCCTCGCAATGACGAGTTCTTCCGAGGGATTTCCTCCGTCCGATGAACTCCCCTCCCCCGCTTGCGGGGGAGGGCGCCCGAAGGGCGGGAGAGGGTTTCCAACCATCCGGCGCGCAGCGCCGCTGATTAAAAGGGGGAGGAAGGAGCGGGACGCCTGTCCATTTCCCACCGCCAAAGAAATCAGCGTCGCTTCGCTCCGTATGGAAGGAACTGGATTGCCACGTCGCTGCGCTCCTCGCAATGACGAGGTTGGGAGGGCTTTCGCAATGACGAGGGCAGGGGGCTTTCGCAATGACGCGGTAATCCATATGTCCTCTTGGCGCGCGAACATTCCGCCTTCCATTCCGCCCCAACCGGAGGCCGCCGATTTGTTTCCGCAATGGCTTGATCGTCGTGACATGTTTGCAAACACGCGCCGCATAGTTAGACTTCGCGGGTTGCTTTTTTTTATTCATCTACGGAGACCACCATGACACAAACAGAGTCCAACCCCACTCTCGCCCTGAACGACGGCAACCGCATTCCCCAACTCGGGCTGGGGACTTGGCAGACGCCGGAAGATGCGGCGGAGGCAAGCGTCGCCGCCGCGCTCGCGGCCGGTTATCGCCTCGTCGACACCGCGGCGGTCTACGGCAATGAAAGCGGCGTCGGCGAAGGGCTGCGCCGCTCCGGCCTGGCGCGCAACCAGTATTTCATTACGACGAAGCTGTGGAACGATCACCAGGGCTACGACGAAACCCTGCACGCTTTCGATGAAAGCCTGAAGCGCCTGCGTCTGGATCATGTCGATCTGTACCTGATCCACTGGCCCGCGCCGCGCCAGGATCGCTATGTAGACAGTTGGCGCGCGCTGATCCGGCTGCAAAAGGAAAAACGGGCAAGGTCGATCGGCGTTTCCAATTTCCAGATCGCGCATCTCGACAGGATCATCACCGAAACAGGGGTGACGCCTTCGGTCAATCAGATCGAATTGCACCCGGATTTCCAGCAACGCGAATTGCAGGCATACCACACCGCGCACGGTATCCGCACGCAATCATGGAGTCCGCTCGGACAGGGGGCGTTGCTCGAAAACGACACGGTGCGAAAGATTGCGGCCAAGCATGGCAAGACGGCGGCGCAGACGATCATTCGCTGGCATCTCGACAAGGATCTGCTGACGATCCCGAAGTCCGTCCACTCCGAGCGCATCGCGGAGAATTTCGCGGTATTCGATTTCACCCTCGACAGCGAAGATTTCGCCCGTTTGGCGCTATTGGACAACCCCAATAATCGTGTCGGGCCGCATCCCGAGACGGCGAATTTCTGAATCCGGGGATCGGGGATCGGAGGGCGTGGAACGACGCCCGCGTATCGAACCGGGGCAACGGCGAACGGGGGCATCCTCGGGTTCCCATCCTTCCCGGGAAGCGGCCGGAAACCGTCCCTTTTCCCCTGCGGGGAGCGAGTGGCCGCAGGCCGGGGGAGGACGCTGTGCCATGCGGAGCGTGGGCGGCGTCGGCTGCCTGGCGCGCGCGATCGGCCCTGATCCCCGATCCCCTGCTTCCTGCCCGCGGTCCATGGTAGCATCCGCTCTCAACCCTCGTTTTACCGGAACTTTCCATGTTCTCCGCACAAAATACCCTCGCCCGGGTCGATCCCGAACTGTGGACCGCCGTGCAGGCGGAAAACCGTCGCCAGGAAGACCATATCGAACTGATCGCCTCCGAAAACTACGTCTCGCACGCGGTCATGGAGGCGCAGGGTTCGCAACTCACCAATAAATACGCCGAAGGCTACCCCGGCAAGCGCTATTACGGCGGTTGCGAGCATGTCGATGTCGTCGAGCAACTGGCCATCGACCGCCTGAAGGCGCTCTTTGGCGCTGAAGCCGCCAACGTGCAGCCCAATTCGGGTTCGCAGGCCAACCAGGCGGTGCTGATGGCCTTCGCCCGGCCGGGCGACACCATTCTGGGCATGAGCCTCGCCGAAGGCGGGCACCTCACCCATGGCATGCCGCTCAATATGTCGGGAAAGTGGTTCAACGCCATCGCCTACGGCCTCGATGACAAGGAAGCCATCGACTACGCGGCGATGGAACGCCTGGCCCGCGAACACAGGCCGAAAATCATCGTCGCCGGCGCTTCGGCCTACTCCCTGCGCATCGAGTGGGCGCGCTTCGCCAAGGTGGCGAAGGAGATCGGCGCGATCTTCTGGGTGGACATGGCGCATTACGCCGGACTGATCGCCGCCGGTTTCTATCCCAATCCCGTGCCGCACGCCGATGTCGTGACGACCACGACCCACAAGACCCTGCGCGGCCCGCGCGGCGGCGCGATCCTGATGCGCGCCGAGCACGAGAAAGCCATCAACTCGGCCATCTTCCCCGGTTTGCAGGGCGGCCCGCTGATGCACGTCATCGCGGGCAAGGCCGTGTGCTTCAAGGAAGCGGCCTCGCCCGCGTTCCGGCGCTATCAGGAGCAGGTCATCAACAACGCCCGCGTCATGGCGCGGACGCTCAACGAGCGCGGCTTGCGCATCGTCTCGGGCCGCACCGAAAGCCATGTCTTCCTCGTCGACCTGCGCGCCAAGAAGATCACCGGCAAGGCCGCCGAAGCGGCGCTCGGCAAGGCCCATATCACCATCAACAAGAACGCGATTCCCAAGGACCCGGAAAAGCCCTTCGTCACCTCCGGCATCCGCCTCGGCGCTCCGGCGATGACTTCGCGCGGTTTCACCGAGATCGAGGCGGAAAAAATCGCCCACCTCATCGCCGACGTGCTCGACGCGCCGGAGGATGCCGCCGTGCTCGAAAAGGCGCGCGCCGCCGTGACGGCGCTCTGCGCGCGCTTCCCGGTGTACGGCGCATAGCGAGCGGACAAGGGAAAGCGGCCGTTTCGCCCCTTTGTTCCCTTCCTTTCCGGCGCAGCATGCCGCGCGCAAATGAAATGTCCGTTCTGCGGTGATCCCAACACCCAGGTCACCGACACACGCGAAAACGATGACGGCGACGTCGTGCGCCGCCGCCGCCGTTGCGTGTGTTGCGACAGGCGCTTCACCACTTACGAGCGCATCGACCTCAAGCGCCCGCATATCGTCAAGCGCAACGGCAACCGCTGCGAATACGAGCGCGGCAAGCTCGTCGCCAGCATGGAACTGGCGTTGCGCAAGCGCCCGGTCACGACCGAGGCGCTGGAGGCCGCCGTCGAGCGGATCGAGGCGCGGCTGCTCGCCGCCGGGGAGACCGAAATCGCCAGCGCCCAAGTGGGCGAACTGGTGATGAAGGAACTCCGCCGTCTCGACAAGGTGGCCTATATCCGCTACGCCTCGGTGTATCGCAACTTTGCCGATGTCGACGAATTCTCCACCCTCGTCCGCGAAGTGCAGCCCCGGCCGCGCCGGAGCGGACGGGCGCGGACGCCTCCCGGCGAAACCGAGCATGACCTTTTCGACCGCTGACCGCGAGGCGATGACGCTGGCGCTGGCGCTGGCCGAACAGGGCCTGACGACCGCCACCCCGAACCCGCGAGTCGGCTGCGTCATCGTGCGCGACGGCGAGACCGTCGGCAAGGGCTGGCACCGGCGCGCGGGCGAACCCCACGCCGAAGCGCTGGCGCTGGCCGCCGCAGGCGAAGCCGCGCGGGGCGCGACCGCCTATGTCACCCTCGAACCCTGTTCGCATTTTGGCCGCACCCCGCCGTGCGCCGATGCGCTGATTGCCGCCGGCGTCGCCCGCGTCGTCGCCGCGATGGAAGACCCCAATCCGCAAGTCGCCGGGCGCGGCCTGGCCCGGCTGCGCGCCGCCGGCCTCGCCGTCGACTGCGGACTCCTCGCCGCCGAGGCGCGGGAACTCAATATCGGCTTCGTCTCGCGCATGACCCGGCAACGCCCCTGGCTGCGCCTGAAAGCCGCCGCCACCCTCGATGGCAAGACCGCGCTGGAGAACGGCGTCAGCCAATGGATCACCGCCGCCGCCGCGCGCGCCGACGGCCACCTCTGGCGCGCGCGCGCCTGCGCCATCCTCACCGGCATCGGCACCGTCCAGGCCGACGACCCCCGGCTCACCGTGCGCGGCATCCCCTGTGAGCGCCAGCCCCTGCGCATCCTCATCGACCCCCGTCTCGAAGCCGCTCCCGCCGCCCGCATGCTCCAGGACGCGCCCGCGCTCATCGTCACCGCCGATGCCGGGCAAGCGCGCATCCGGCAATTCACCGGCCTGGGTCATCGCGTCCTCTCCCTGCCCGGGGCGGATGGCCGCGTCGATCTTCCCGCCTTGCTGCGCGAACTGGCGGCGCTCGAACTCAACGAAATCCACGTCGAAGCCGGGGCGAGGCTCAACGGCGCATTGCTCGCCGCGGGCTGCGTCGACGAGCTGCTGCTCTACGCCGCCCCGATGATCGTGGGCAACGCGGCGCGCGGGATATTCGATCTGCCGGCGCTGGACACGCTCGCTGCGGCAACGCGCCTGACCTTCCGGAGTTGCCGGCAAATTGGCGACGACCTGCGCATCGTGGCCCGGCTGTCGCCGCCGGACAGCGCGCCGCCGGTGCAAACGACGGCGCCAACAATACGGCAAGGCCGGACAATGCGGTGATTGTTTTGATGGCGAAGCCGCATCGAACCGGGCGCGGCGCTTGTATTTCTCCATGCTCTGCGGCAGAATGCGCCCGTCCCGACAACAAAGCGCGTTTGTTTCGCCGCCGTCCGATCCCGAACGGCGGGGAAAGCGGAAGAGTTTCTACCCGGGCATTGCAGGATCATCGCGGCGAATAACGGGGAAGTTTCGACATCGACACCAGGATCGGCAAGGAGCGCTGACTGTGAAAAACATGAAAATGTACAGATTGTCTTATTCCGTCGGAGAAGGCGGAGACAATTTCCCGCATGATGTCAGCGCCGTGAAATCCGGACTGCAAAAGCACGGTTTCTTCCTGCCCGATCCGGACGACGATTCTTGCGACATTTTCCTGATCCAGGCAATCCGGCAGTTCCAGTCGGATTTCATGCACGAACCGACGGGTCTCATCGAACCGGATTCCGACATATGGGAGTATCTGGGGGGCGGCTTTTCGGGTCTCAAATTGCCTTTCATGACTTATACGCCAACAGGCAAGAGACGCGCGCGCACAACAGGGCGGAGACCCGCACAAACGACAGGCGCGGAACAAACGCCGTCCGGCGCGGACGATATTGATGCTGATGCGGACAATATCCATGTTGTAAGAAAATGGGAGACGGCGCGGTCGACCATCAGTGAACTCAGCTTCGGCAATGTCAAGGGCTATGTCCTGGAACGTCCAGGCCCGGATACAACGGCCTCCGGCCTGAGGCTTCGAATCCCCGTGGGCGTCTATAAAATCCATTGGCACAACAGCAGCCTGCGCGGCGTGGCGCCCTTCAACCCTGTCCCGGAGCTATTCAATGCGGCTGTTCCCAAGAGCAGGCACATCCTGATTCATAACGGCAATTATCCAAAAAACACCAATGGATGTTTGCTGGTCGGATCGACAAAAGGAACGGATATGGTCGGAGACAGCAGGACAATGCTTAGAAAGGTGAAAGCATTCATCCAGGAGAAAGGCATTGAAAATGTCAACGTGGTCATCTCCGCGAGCTATCGGTAAACAATATCCAAATACCCCAATACCCCAATGTCCATGAAGACGCGCATCATGAAAAACATTTCCATACTATTCGCTTTTTTGGCGTTGTTTGTTTCTTCCGCCGGCGCGGAACAAACAATATCGTATGAAGACGCGAACATATCCATCCCATCCGCCTCCGGATGGGGCTTCGATTCAAACAAATCAAATCCCGGATACATTGCTTTTTCAGGCAAAGCCACAGCATCGGGGATATTGCAGATTTACTGGCTGGTCACGTGGGAATGCGAAGAATGTCCTGTGAAAAGAAACCTGCAAATGCGCTTCTTCCCGGACGCAAAGACATTGTTGCGTCTGCCGTCGCTACAAAACGAAGGCGCGCCCGCGATCCATCCCGATGCAATAGATATCAATAACAGCAAACGCCCCGGAGCCTCCGGCAGTTTTTCAGAGGAACAGATCAAGGCCATTCTGAAAGACGTCAACAACATTCCGGACAATTTCTTCAAATACCGGGAGCGCTTCATCCTTCTTCCCGTAACACTGCAATTTTCCAATCTAGTCGCGGCAATGGAATGCAACAGTTACTATTTCCAGGCCCTGTTTCTTGGAATCAAGGAAAAAGCGAAGAAAGTCATTACAGGGGAAGACAACGTACCGGACAAATTCGATGCTTCCTGCGGCCCGATTCCGTATGACGAAACATTCCATGTCAAATCAAGGACATCCGGGCGGGTCGAGGTCAGATCCTCACCGGACATCGCCGCCGGGGTTTCGCATTATCTCGAAAATGATAGCGTTGTCCTCAAGCTCAAGACAATCAACGATGATTGGCTATACATACAATCACCGTATCCCGCCGATGCGGGAGATAAAGCGATTCCTGGATATATCCACAAACCAGGATTGATGCTCAGGCGTGTCGACTGAATCCGGC
>JAIRLA010000006.1 GCA_031259795.1 Azoarcus sp. | reverse complement strand
CGATGCGTCGCGGCGGCCTCTTTCCAGGCACTGTTCGATCTGCGAGCGCAGCAGCATGGGGAGCCGGAAGTCGGCGATCCAGCGTCCCTCGGGAGGCAGGCTGAGCCATGTAATGCGGTTGCTGGGGGAGGGGATGTGGAAGCCGTCGGGATTGTTCTCCGTGCACCAGCGCAGCGCGGAGCACATCGGGTATTCCCACTCGCCGTCATGGATGATGACGAACTCGCCGTTGCCGACGTTCGTCAGAAGCGCGTGGTTATCCACGCGCTCGTCTTCCGAGGGGTCAAAGCGGCCAAGCCTGAACCGGCATCGCCTGAACGCTTCGCCCAAGCCCCGGATCTGGCGAGCGCCGGGCGACAAGCGGTTGGTGAAGCGGCATCCGATCTTGTCCAGGGCGAGAGAGGGCGCCTCTATCCTGGGCAGGTCGTTCCATTCGATATGACTGTAGTGTCTGATTTCCACGCGCGCCTTCCTTCCCTTTCCCATCCCAAAAATATCGGTACGGTACAAAGTCACGGAGCGCACGTCAATACCGTCTGTCTGATCAGCCCAAATATTTTTTCCGATCGCGCAAGGCATAGGGAAAATCGGCATGGGGGACGGCCCCGATAAGCCGTCCCCCCATGCCACGCTACTCGGCAAAACCGGCGCGATTCGCGCCGGTCAGAGGGGTTTTGCCAGTTTCAGGCCGCGTGCGCGAATGGCTGCCCAGGCATTGCCGGACGTGAAACGTTTTCCAGATGAACGACCAGATGCCGGCCCGCCTCCTCGATCTTGCCCTGTTCCAGCAAATCCAGCCGATCCGCCCAATCCTGCATCATGCGGCGGCGATGCTCCACGTATTCGGCATGGTTGTAGGCGGCGCGCACCTGGTTCGGGTCGACGTGGGACAACTGCGCCTTGATCCAGGCTTCGGGGTAGCCGATCTCGTTGCACGCGGTCGAGAAGGTCGCCCGGATGCCGTGCCCCGTCAGCCGGGATCTGTAGCCCATGAGCCTCAATGCCGCGTTCAGGGTGCTCTCGTTGATGGGTCTCCCGGCATCCTCCCTGTGCCGCAGCACGTAATGCTGGGACGGCGTCATCATGCCCAGCAGCTTGCGGACGATCTCCATCGCCTGGGCGGAGAGCGGCACGATATAGGGCGGCACTTCATTGTTCGTTTTACGCATCTTGCGCGACAACTGCTTGACGTTGCCGGGCGGGATGATCCACAGACCGCGTTCCAGGTCGAACTGATCGGGTTCCGCCAACCGCAACTCGCACGTGCGCACGCAGGTGAGCAGCAACAGGCGCAGCCCGAGCCGGGTTTGTTCCTCACCACGATATTCCCGCACGTCCTTGAGCAATTCCGGCAACTCATTCATGCGCAGGAAGGGTTGATGGCGCGCGGGCGGACGCGGCGTGCTCACGACATCGAGGTCGGAGGCGTAGTTGTATTCCAGCCCCGGCACCTTCACGAGCGCGAAGCGATAAATCTGGTTGAGATGGCCACGCACACTCTCCGAAATGGAAAACGCTTGCCGGCGCTCGATCCGCTCGATCACTTCCAGCAGGTCGGGACGCCGCAGGTCGAGGATCGAGCGTTTCCCCAAGAGAGGCAGGACATCCTTGCCAAAGATGCGCAGGATGGCCGCGTGCGTGCTGCGCGCGCCGGTCTTGATTTCCAGCGCATGCCGTTCGTGCCACTGATGGAATACGGCCTCGAACGTGTGCTCGCCGGCAAGCCGGGCCGCCTGCCGTTGCTGCTTGCGGTGCGTGTGCGGATTGGCGCCCCTGGCGAGCAGGGCGCGCGCCTCGTCGCGGGCCTTGCGCGCTTCCCGCAGGGACACCTCCGGGTAGGTGCCCAGGGACATGCGTTTTTGTCTGCCCTGCCAGTAATAACGAAAGTGCCACGATTTGCCGCCCTGCGGGGAAACCGCGAGGGACAGTCCATCGAGGTCGCCCATGGTGTAGGCTTTGCCGGTGGCCTTTGCCTGCCGGACAGCGGTGTCGGTGAGTGCCATGTCAAAACTCCTTCGAGTGGTGAGTCATGGCCTGGATGTTGTCGCCGTCCCCCCCGCCGCGCCAGCAAAAAACCGAAATCCGCGCCGCCTTAAAGTGGACTTGAAACTGGACTGAAAAGTCCCGGTTGCACATGGATTCCAGCCGTGCCCAGCAGAACGTGAGGAGTGAAAAATTCATTACTTTCAACGACTTACATGCATTCATGGAAACCATTGGAACATGATTCGAGTTTCTGCGCTCCGCATGGTTGGAAACCCTCTCCCGGCCTTCGGCCACCCTCCCCCGCAAGCGGGGGAGGGAAGTCCTAAGCGCCGCTGGCTGGTTCAAAGCCCGAGAGGCTTCGCGCCGGTGGGGCCTTGTTCCGCCTCCAGCCAGAATGTTTCGAACAGCGCCAGAAGCTCCGCGGCGGCGGGACTGTCGCCGCGACTGACGCGCCCGCGCGGAAAGGCGTGGTGAAAGCGCAATACGACGTTGTCGCCGTCGGCAATGACGAAGGCCGATTCGGGGACGCGCTCAATCTGCTCGGGCCGGAGTACCCGCACCGTGAAGCGATGGCTGAAATCGGCCAGGATGCGCATGAGTCTGGGACAGTCGCGTTCGAGATGGGAAGGGTCGCGCAGCAGGAAGCGGATGGCGTCCCCCGGCGATGCCCGCCTGACCAGCGCCGCCAGCGAAGCGGCGCATTGCGGGCTTTCCAGCCCGGTTTCCGCCAGATCGGGGTCGAAGACGACGAAATGCGTTTGCGTATCCGCAAGCAGTCCGGCCACGGCGTCGCGGTAGTCGGACCAGGTGTCGAGCGGGCGCTTTTCGGGAGTGTTTGTGTTCATCAGAAACTGACTCCGGTTGGAAACCTCCCCCTTCAGGGGGATAAGATAATTGAGCGCGGCAGGGACGTAAGCTCTTCCGCGCGTTGTCGCCCGGTCACGGGCGTGGATTGAAACATGGCGATGGCTCGTCTGTCAGGTGGAAGAAGCCATCCTCGTACCAAGTGTGGAAAAGGTCGAGGAGGCGGGGGGAGAGCGGCTGCCCGGCATCGAGCGCGCGCCGGTGGGCAAGGGCGGCCAGCGCGCCGCGATCGGCGGGATCGCAGGCCAGGGCTTCGCCGTTGATGTGGAAACCGGCCTGCTCCGACCACAGCAGCAACGTGCGCGCGTCGAGTGCGCCGCCATGGGCGGCCAGGGCGCGGGCGAAAGCATCGCGCCCGAGCGGAGCGGCGGGCGGCGTGAAGAAGACGTTGGGCTTGGGTTCGGTGAGGTAGCCGCCGAGAAAGGCGGCGATGTCGGCGCGCGACCAGCGGATGCCTTCCAGCATGCGCGCGGCCTGGTCGATCATCGCCGGGGGTATTTCGGCGGAATTGTCCTGCAAGGCGGGATCGGGGTCGGCGTACATGCCTTCCAGACAAAGATGCTCGCCCAGCCAGTCGAGAAAGCCATGGGCGAGTTCCTGCGCGGTCGGCGACTTGAAGCCGATCGAATAGGTCGTGCATTCGCCGATGGCGATGCCGTTGTGCGCCCAGTGCGGCGGCAGGTACAGCATGTCGCCCGGCTCCAGCACCCAGTCGTGTACAGGCCGGAAATCGCGCAACAGCCGCAGGGGCGCGCCTTCGACGAGCGTGTGGTCGTCCTGGTCGGCGATCTGCCAGCGGCGTTTGCCGATGCCTTGCAGCAGGAAAACATCGTAATTGTCGAAATGCGGCCCCACGCCGCCGCCATCGACGGCGTAGCTCACCATCAGATCGTCGAGCCGCGCCTGCGGGATGAAATCGAAACGGCGCATGAGCGCGTCGGCTTCCGCCACCCAGAGATTGAGTCCCTGCACCAGCACCGTCCAGGGTTCGCGTTTGCCGCGCAAGCGTCCGCGTCTCTGCGGCCCGTGTTCGACGCTGCTTGCGCCCGGCGCCTCGGGCCGGTAGCGGACGTAGCGCGATTCCACGTCCGGATCGCAGGCGAGGTCGAAAATTTCCTCGCGCGTGGCGAGGCCGGTGAAGCCGGGTACGGCCTGGCGCACCAGCAACGGCTTTTTTTGCCAGTATTCGGCAAGGAATTGGCGGGGAGAAAGCCCCCCGAGCAGATTTGTACTCATGGAATTCTACTCATGGAATTCATTTGCATGGACATCACGGGCGGACGCGGCGGCGTATACGTTCGCGCCGCTGTCCTTTGGTCGCGGGGTGCGGATAAGTTACCGGCAATTCCGGAACATCGCAATCCGCCCGTGTTTCCCCCGCCCAGCGGCATCCCCGCCCGTCCGTTCAAAGAAAATCCCTCCGCGCGGGAAAACCCGGGCAACATACGCGCCAGGCAAGACCGGAACGCTGTAAGCAAGGATCGGTAAGGCTTGCTGAAAAAAGGGGAGGAATAAACGAACGCCCGTCCACTCCCCACCGCCAAGAAATCAGCGGCGCTGCGCGCCGGGTGGAACGAACTGGATTGCCACGGGCCTGCGGCCCTCGCAATGACGAGGTGGGGGGAGGCTTTCGTAATGACGAGGGGGCGGTTTTTGCAATGGCGCATTCTTCCGATGAACACTTCCCTCCCCCGCTTGCGGGGGAGGGTGGCCCGCCAGGGCCGGGAGAGGGCTTCCAACCATCCGGCGCGCAGCGCCGCTGGATAAAAAGGGAAGGAGGAACAAAACGCCCGTCCACCCTCCACCGCCAAGAAATCAGCGGCGCTTCGCGCCGGTTGGTTGGCTCCCCCCTCTCCCGGCCTTCGGCCACCCTCTCCCCCCTGCGGGGGCATAGGTATCTACACAACCCGAAATAGCTAGCGACGGTCAATGTTTATTGCATAAATTCATTGTCAGCAGGGATGAAAGCGCTGCCTGATGGGGTACAAGCGTTTTCCCATACTCAGATAATGTGGCGTTTTTATCCGATTTTCTTGGGAGATACAATTAATTGGCACAATATTTGCTCAAAACAGCGCGAGAGGCAGTATGGACGCAAAACAGCGAGCAGGCATTTTGTATCGGCATTAACAGGGGAAATACAGTGTGTAGATGCCTATGCTGCGGGGGGCGAGGGGAATCCATCGGGAGAACTCGTCATTGCGAGGAGCGAATCAACGCGGCAATCCAATTCGTTCCATTCGGCGCGAAGCGCCGCTGTTCTTATCACCAGCCATTTCGGAGTGTGTAGATACCCATGCCCCGGCGGAGAGGGCCGCGAGATTTTTCACCACGGAAACTTGTGTTGAGATAAACTGCGTCCAATTGAGAACTGTTCTTTTTATAATTCTCAATGTTACCCCAAGGAGCAGATTATTATGAAAACACATTTCCCTCCCCGAAAATGCCTCTCCGCGCTCGGTTGGGCGGCTTTTCTGGGCATTTTCGGCGAAGGAGCGGCATACGCCCAGAGTACCGCCTCGCCGCCCGCCTCTTCCCCTGACGGAGAGTTCGTCCTGCCGCCCGTTTCCGTCACCGATACGACGGGCGCGAGCACCTATTATTCCCCGGGCAACACGGACATCGTCCGTTCGGAAACCGACGCCCAGCCCTACATCGTCATCGAACGGAAAGAAATCGAGAACTCGGGCGCGACCACGGTCGAAGAACTGCTGCGCAGCGTCCTGTCGATGAACACCACGCCCGCCAACAGCACGGGCAGCGGCTGGACGGGCAGCAGCAGCCAGATCAACCTGCGCGGCCTGGGCGCGTCGCACACCCTGGTGCTCATCAATGGCCGCCGGGGCGCGGGCGTGGGCAGCCGCGGGACTTCCGAAGCCTCCGACCAGCAAAACATCAACAACATCCCGCTCGCCGCCATCGAGCGCATCGAAGTCCTGCCGACATCGGCCTCCGCCATCTACGGCGCCAGCGCCATTGGCGGCGTGGTCAACGTCATCCTGCGGCGCGATTACGTCGGCGCCGAAATCAACGCCCGCTACGGCGACACCTTCGAGGGCGGCGCGTCCGTCGGCAGCCTCAATTTCGTTTCCGGCCACTCCTTTGAAGAAGGCCGCACCCGCCTCCTGATTACCGCGCAAACGCAGCGGCAAGACCCGCTGCGCTGGAAAGACCGCGATTTCGCCGAGCACGGACGCAGCCGGATACTGGAGCGGGACCCGGACGCCATCTACGGCGCCACGAATCCGCCCTACGGCGACCTCGTCAACATCAAGACCAAAGACGGCTCGCCCCTCTACAACGACGGCAATCCCGCCAGTTTCACCTACATTCCGCGCGGCTACCAGGGCGCGGCCATCGACGGCCTCCAGCCCCTGCTCGACAACCGCGGGCAATACGCGCTGGGACTCTCCAACGGCATCGGCAGCTTTTCCGGGCTGACGAACTATGTCGGCGAATCGAAGACCGACGCTTTCACGCTGAGCCTCACCCGCGATTTCAGCAAGACCTTCGATGCCTTCCTGGACGTGAGCTACGACTACAACCGGAACGAGACCGCGGGCAATTACCACGGCTTCGGCGTGGTCACGGTCCCCGGCAGCGCGCCCAACAATCCTTTCGGCAAGGACATACTGGTGGCCTACCCGGCCAACTACGGGGATGGCATCGGGCTGAAGAACCGCACTGTCACGAACCAGGCCACGCGCCTGTCGCTGGGATTCAACTGGAAAATCACGCCCAAGTGGCATCTCGCCGCCGACTATTCCTACAGCGTCGCGCGCAACGACATGAAATACCAGCGCCGTCCGGCGACAAGTACGAGCGGCTGCCCGCCGGTCAATGGCGTCCGGGATTGCCTGACCCAGGCCATCAACGACGGCACGCTGGACTTGCTGCGCGACATTACCAGCTATACCACGAACATCGCGCCATACTGGACGGAAGCGCCGAACTTCACCGAGCAGAAATTGCACGACACCAACCTGCGCGCGGCGGGCACATTGGCCTCATGGTACGCGGGAGACATCAGACTGGCGACGGGCGCCGGCTATAACCGCTTCTGGAGCGAAGGGCGGGCCGAATACAGCGTCATGAGCAATCCGGACGCGGCGACGACCATCCGCAAGCAGAACGCCAGCAGCCTTTACGCCGAACTGACCGTGCCCTTCATCTCGCCCGCGATGAAACTGCCCTGGGCGCGGCTGCTGGAAATGCAGATCGCCGGGCGGCACGAGCGTTACCACAACACCACCGTCGACACCGAATTCAGCTCCACCATGCCGACCGTCGGCTTGCGCTTCGCGCCCCACCAGGCGGTGATGCTGCGCGCCTCCTGGGGCAAGGGTTTCGTAGTGCCCACGGTCTCCCAACTCACGCCGCCGACCATCGGCGCGAGCCTGACCAACATCACCGACCCGCGCACCGGCTCGACCTATGGCGTCCCGACGCTGGGCGGCGGCAACCCCGACATCGAACCGGAAGAGTCCAAAAGCGTCAACTTCGGCATCGTGCTGATGCCCGTCCCCGACCTGCACCTGTCTGTCGACTACTACAAGATCAAGAAAAACAACAACATCACCACTTTGAGCGCACAAGCCATCCTCGACAACGAAGCCCTGTTCGGCGACCGCATCGCGCGCGACCCGCTGACGGGCGATGTCACCCAAATCTACACCGGCCCCTTCAACGGCCTGTGGCTGGAGACCAGCGGCGTCGACACCAACTTCAACTATTTCACCGGCACCCCTGTCGGCGAACTGGCCCTCAACCTGGGGTACACCTACGTCGAAAAATACAAACAGCAACTCGCCTTTGGCGCGGCCCCCGTCAGCTACCTCGATCTTCCCACGAGCGGCCCGCTGCGGCACCGTTTCAACGCCTCCGCCTACCTGAAGATCAACAAACAATGGAGCGCGGGCTGGGGCATGCAGTACTACGGCACATACCGCATCAGCCCTTCCTCGACCGCCGCGATCAAGCAGCAGGGCAGCGCCAAGGTCAAGGCCCAGGACTACCACGACGTTTTCGCGCGCTACGTGCTGCCCAAGTTCTTCAGCCGCCAGGGCGGAACGGAACTGGAATTGACCTTCGGCATCAAGAACCTGTTCGACAAACATGTCCGGGACATGTCCCAGACCACTTACCTGAGCATCTACAGTGATCCGCGCGGACGCCAGTTCTATACCAACCTGAGGGTTTCCTTCTGAAAAACACATGCGCGCGCGGAGGCCGTACATTCGATCTCCACGTCCACTCCAGGCCGCGGGGAGATTGCAACGAGCGCTCGCCGCCCGCGCGCCGCGTTCTCCGACGGCCACGCGCCGCCACGGTCTCGACTTTTTACACCACGACGAAAGGAAACGACATGAAGCAAAAAGCACACTCCCAAATCCTCTGCGCGGGAATCGCCTTTCTTGGCCTTTGCGCCACGGCGCAAGCGCATCAAGTCTGGCTGGAACAGCCGGAAGGCGAAAACGCCGTTATTCGCTTTGGCGAATTCGGGGAAAACCTGCGGGAAACTTCTCCCGGCCTGCTGGACAATTTCGGCTCGCCCACGGCAAAACTATTCACGAAAAGCAAAACCAAGGCGCTGACGCCCGCCAAGAGCGCGACGGGCTTCACCCTGCCCGTCCGGCTCGCGCCCGGTGAAAGCCTGACCGCCGAAGACGCCCTCTTCCCGATTCGCGTTTTCAAGCGCGAAGGACCGGAAGGGCGGGGAGGAGAAGGACGGGAAGCCCGGGGAGAAAGGCGCGAAAGCAGGGAA
>JAIRLA010000201.1 GCA_031259795.1 Azoarcus sp. | reverse complement strand
CTCAGGGGCTTCGCCAATTCCGTCCTGCATGATCCGCAGAACAGCTGGGGGGTTGGGGATGTGTAGATACCTATGCCCCCGCAGGGGGGAGAGGGTGGCCGAAGGCCGGGAGAGGGGGGAGCCAACCATCCGGCGCGAAGCGCCGCTGATTTCTTTGCGGTGGGGCACGGACAAGCGTCCCGTTCCTTCCTCCCCCTTTTTATTGCGAGGGCCGCAGGCCCGTGGCAATCCAGTTCTTTCCATGCGGAGCGCCCGGACGCGGGTTCGGCGCTAAACTTGCACGTTTTCAACGCACCCTTCCAGCCCCCATGACCCAACAACGCATCCTCACCGGCATCACGCCTTCGGGCACGCCCCACCTCGGCAATTACGCGGGCGCGATCCGTCCGGCGGTGGAAGTCAGCCAGCGCGCCGATGTCGAAAGTTTCTATTTCCTGTCCGATTATCACGCGCTCATCAAGACCGGCGATCCGGAACGCGTACAGCGTTCCACGCTGGAGATCGCCGCGACCTGGCTCGCCGCCGGGTTGCGCCCCGAGCGGGCGTGGTTTTACCGCCAGTCAGATATTCCCGAGATCCCCGAACTCACCTGGCTGCTGACCTGCGTGACCGGCAAGGGCCTGCTCAATCGCGCGCACGCCTACAAGGCCGCCGTCGACAAGAACGTGGCCGAGGGCGGAGAGCCGGACGCCGGGGTGACGATGGGCCTTTTCATGTATCCGCTGCTGATGGCCGCCGACATCCTGATGTTCAACGCCCACAAGGTGCCGGTGGGGCGCGACCAGATACAGCATCTCGAAATGGCGCGCGATATCGCCGCGAGCTTCAACCATCGCTATGGTGAATACTTCGTGCTGCCCGAGGCGGCGGTCGATGAAGCGGTCGCCACCTTGCCGGGACTGGACGGGCGCAAGATGAGCAAGAGTTACGACAATACGATTCCGCTCTTTGCCCGGAGCGCCGAATTGAAAAAGCTGGTCTTCGCCATCGTCACCGATTCGAAAGCGCCCGGCGAGCCGAAAGAGACGGACGGCTCGGCGTTGTTCCAGCTTTTCCAGGCGTTTGCCGCGCCCGCCGAAACCGAGACGATGCGCGCCCGCTTCCGGGAGGGCATCGCCTGGGGCGACGCCAAGGAGGCTTTGTTCGACAAGCTGGAAGCGGTGATTGCGCCGATGCGCGCCCGCTATGATGAATTGATCGCCGAACCGGCGCGCATCGAACAAGTCCTGAAAAGCGGCGCGGATGCGTTGCGCGCCAAATATGCGACGCCTTTCGTCGCCCGGTTGCGCGAGGCGGTCGGATTGCGGCGGCTCGACCGGCTCCCGGCGGCGCGGGCGGAGGCTTCCCCCAAAACGCGGGCCAGGGCGCAATTCAAGCAGTACCGCGAAGCGGATGGTCTGTTCTATTTCAAGCTCGCCAGTGGCGATGGCCGTCCGCTCTTGCAAAGCCGCGGCTTTGCCTCGCCGCGCGAAGCCGGGCAGGCGGTGGGCGCGATCCGGGACGGCGCGGATTTCGCCGCGTGGGCCGATCTCGCCGAAAACGTGGCGCGCGCCGATGTGGCGCGGGAACTCGATGCGTTGCGCGCCGGATGACGGCAATCCTCGTGACATCGCCCGCGCCTTTGCCCGCGCTGCGTTCGCCGCGTGATCGCCTGCGCCAGGTTCTGCTGTTCGAGGCCGGCGGGCTGCTGCTGATCTCCCCGCTGTTCGCTTGGGCGAGCGGCGCGGCGCTGGCTTCCTCGGCGGGATTGCTCGCCGTGCTGTCGCTGATCGCGGCGCTCTGGAACGCGGCTTTCAATAGCGGATTCGATTATTGCGAAGCAAGGTTCACTGGCCGCCGCGCCGATCGCCGTCCGTTGCGGCTGAGGGCGGCGCACGCGCTGGCTTTTGAAAGCAGCCTGATCGCGCTCACCCTGCCGGTGGTGATGGCGTGGACGGACATGGGCTGGCTGGCGGCGCTGGCGGCGGACGCCGGGTTGGCGCTGGCCTATGTGGCATACGCCTTCATTTTCCATCTCGGCTATGACCGTTGCTTCCCCATCGCGCCGCGCCACTCCGGCGGAAACGCCTGAGCGCGCCCCGTCATGACCGCCGCTTTCCCTCTCACCGAACAGATCGACGTCGACCTGACGGCGCTCAATACCTTCGGCCTGCCGGGGCGGGCAACGCGCCTGTTGCGGCTGGCGTCGGCGGATGAGGCGCGCGCCTTCGCCGCCACGCGGCGCGGCGGCGAACCCTGCTTCATCCTGGGCGGCGGCAGCAACCTGGTCTTGCGCGGCGAGCCGCTCGCCTGCGTGCTCAAAGTGGAAATCCGCGGCCGCCGCAAACTCGGCGGCGATGACGACGCGATCATCGTCGAAGCCGGCGCGGGCGAGAACTGGCATGATTTCGTGCGCTGGACGCTCGATGAAGGCTGGCCGGGGCTGGAAAACCTGTCGTCGATCCCGGGCACTGTGGGCGCGGCGCCGGTACAGAATATCGGCGCCTATGGGCTGGAAGTGGCCGAACGGTTCGACGCGCTCGACGCGCTCGATCTGGCGAGCGGCGAAACGCGCGCGTTCGATGCCGCCGCCTGCCGCTTCGGCTACCGGGAAAGCATATTCAAACAACAGCCGGGCCGCTGGCTGGTCACGGCGGTGCGTTTCCGCCTGCCGCGCCGCTGGCGGCCACTGAGCGCTTACGTCGACATCGCCCGCGAACTGGCGGCGCGGGGCATCGACGCGCCGACGCCGCGCCAGATCGCGGACAGCGTGAGCGCCATCCGCCGCCGCAAACTTCCCGACCCCGCCGAACTGGGCAATGCCGGCAGTTTCTTCAAGAATCCCGTCGTCGATGCCGGACGATACGCGGCGCTGCGCGCGGCCTACCCCTCGACGCCGCACTACCCGCAAGCCGATGGCCGCGAAAAGCTCGCCGCCGGCTGGCTGATCGAGCAATGCGGCTGGAAAGGCCGCCGCCTCGGCCCCGTGGGTTGCCATGCCAACCAGGCGTTGGCGCTGGTCAATCATGGCGGCGCGAGCGGTGCGGACGTACTGCGGCTGGCCGCGCGCATCCAGAACGACGTATGGGCGCGATTCGGCATCGAACTGGAAATCGAGCCTGTCGTGGTGTGATCGGGACGATATTCCTGCCTGGGGAAGCGCTGATTGAACGAGG
>JAIRLA010000196.1 GCA_031259795.1 Azoarcus sp. | reverse complement strand
CCCCCCCGGCGCGCAATCCAGCACTCGCGATGGATCTTCCCGCCCCCGCAAGCGGGGGAGGGAAGGTTCATTGCAAGAACTCGCCCCTGCGAAAGCCGCCTGCCGTCCCCTCCCCCGCTTGCGGGGGAGGGTGCCCGAAGGGCGGGAGAGGGCTTCCAACCATGCGGAGCGAAGCGACGCTGATTAAAGAGGGGGTGGGAGGACGGGAACGCCTGTCCACTTTCCACCGCAAAGAAATCAGCGTCGCTGCGCTCCGCATGGACCGAAGCCCTCTCCCGCCCTTCGGGCGCCCTCCCCCGCCAAGCGGGGGAGGGAAGTTCCATCGCAATGACTGTATAGCCCGCCGAGGGGAGGGGCCGACCATACGGCGCCGATCGGCTATCATGCGCCGCCGGCCATGGTTTCCGGGTTGATCGCCAGGCCGTTGGCGGTATGAGGCCGCGCGGCTCAATCCTTCACGCTTTTTTGTGCCGCGAATGGGATAATTCCGCGATATTTTCGCCGAAAGCTCATGAACGTTCCGCACGAAACTCTTTCTTCCGCCCTGCCCGCGCCCGATCTCGCCGCGCTCTCGACTTGCCTCGGGCCGCTCGCGGAGGCTTTTGCCGTCCGCTGGGTGGAGCATTGCGCGTCGACCAATTCCGCTTTGCTGGAAGCGCCTCCCGATGACGATGGCCGCGCGCATGTGCTCGTCGCTACCCGGCAGAGCGCCGGGCGCGGGCGGCGCGGGCGGGCGTGGTTGGCGTGGCCGGGCGCGAGTCTGACGTTTTCGCTGTTGTGGCGCTTCGCGCCGGGCGCGCCCGCGCCCGCCGGGTTGTCGCTGGCGGTGGGGCTGGCGTTGGCGCGGGCGCTGGAGAAGCTGGGCGTGCCCGCCGTGGCGCTGAAATGGCCCAATGATGTATTGGCGCATGGCGCGAAGCTCGCCGGGGTGCTGGTGGAATTGCTGCCGGGACGCAATCGCGCGTTCGCCGCGGTCATCGGTATCGGTGTCAATGTGCGCTTGCCCGCCGGGACCGTCATCCCCGGCCAGGAGAGCGTCGCCGATCTCGCTGGCGAATTGAATGGGGCGCTTCCGGCGCGCGAGGTCCTGCTTGCCGCCATCCTCGCCGAACTCCATCCCGTGCTGACGACTTATGCCTGTGCCGGTTTCGACCTGCTGCGCGGCGCGTGGCAGCAGCGCAATGCTTTCGCCAGCCTGCCGGTGCGGGTGAGCGGAGAAGGGGCGGACATCGCCGGCCTGTGCCTGGGCGTGGACGAAGATGGCGCCTTGCTCGTGCGCGGCGATGAGGGGACGCGCCGCGTGCTCGCGGGCGAAGTTTCCTTGCGGTTGGCGCCATGATGCTGCTCATCGACGCCGGTAACAGCCGGATCAAATGGCGTCTCGTCGGGGAAAGTGTGTATGCCTCGGGCGCGTGTACGCACGATGCCACCGCCGAACTGGCGGCGTGCATCGAGACGCCCGGCATTACTCGCGTGCTGGGTTGCAACGTTGCCGGTCCCGCGAAAGGCGAGGCGCTGGCGGCGATGGCCGTCCGCCGGGGGCTGGCGCTGGAGTGGGTCGGTTCCAGCGCGCAGCGTTGCGGCGTGCGCAATATGTATGTGCATCCGGCGCGGCTCGGGGCCGACCGCTGGGCGGGACTGATCGGCGCGCGCGGACGCCACCCCGATACCGCCGTGCTGATGGTCATGGCGGGTACGGCGACCACGCTGGACATCCTGGCCGCCGACGGGCGCTTCGTCGGCGGCATGATTCTTCCCGGCGTGGCGTTGATGCGGCAGGCGCTCAGCGAGGGCACGGCGCAGTTGCCGCCGTTGGCGGGACGGTATCGCACCCGCCCGCGCGATACCGCCGACGCCATCATTTCGGGTTGCCTCAGCGCGCAGGCGGGGGCGATCGAGCGCGTCTTTCGCCACATGGGCGACGCTTCCGCCGTGTGCCTGCTCAGCGGCGGCAACGCCGACGAAATCGATCCGTTGCTCGATATTCCATTCCAGCGAGTTGAAAACATCGTCCTCGATGGTTTGTACCGGATCGCCCGCGCCGCCTGAGATGCCATGACGACGTTACGTTTTTTCGCCATTTTCCTCGTGTTGCTCAATGTTCTGGTCTTCGCCGCCGCGCACGGCTGGTTCGGCAGCGACCAGCGGCCCGACGCGACGGAGCCTGAACGCCTCGACAGGCAGCTATATCCCGACCATATAAAGATTCTTGGCCGTACCGCCCCTCCGGACGCGGAACCCGCGATCATCCAGATCGCGCCGCCCGCGCCCGCGCCGTCCTCTTCGCCGCGCGCGGCGGCGTCCGGCGCCCGGACGTGCGTGGTGTGGAGCGGCCTCGATAAAGCGCAGATCGACCGTTTGCTGGCGCTGCTGGCCTCCGCCGGCCTGGATGCCAATACGCGCGATGTCGAGACGCCGGTGTTGTGGAACGTGCGCATCCCGCCGTTGCCCAGCCGCGAGGCCGCCCGGAATCTGGAGCGCAGCCTGCGCGCCATGGGCATCACCGGCAAGGATATTTTCGTCCAGGAGTCCAGCCCCAACCAGTACGCCATTTCGCTCGGTCTGTTCAAGACGAAGCAGAACGCCACGCGCCATCTCGGGACTTTGCGCGACATGGGCGTGAAGAACGTCGGGATCGAAGAGCGCACCGTCACCGAGAGCCGCGTCGAGGTCATGGCCAGCGCGGAAGAACTCGATGCCGCGCTGGCCGGGCATGCTTTTGCCAGACGCTATAGACCGTGCCAGTCATGAGCGGCGGCGCGCTGAAGATCGGCCTCACCGGCGGCATCGGCAGCGGCAAGAGCGCCGTCGCGGCGCGCTTCGCCAGCCACGGCATCGCCGTCGTCGACGCCGACGCGCTTTCCCGCGAACTGACCGCGCCCGGCGGCGCGGCCATTCCCGCCCTGCGCGCGGCATTTGGCGAGGCGCTGATTGCCGCCGATGGCGGCCTCGATCGCGCCCGCATGCGCGCCCTCGTCTTCAGCGACGCCGCCGCGCGCGCGCGCCTCGAAGCCATCCTGCATCCCTTGATCGAAGCCGCCAGCGCGCGCCGTTGCGCCGCCGCCGCCAGCCCCTATGTGCTCCTCGATATTCCCCTGCTGGTCGAGACCGGGCGCTGGCGCGCGCGCTGCGACCGCGTCTGCGTAGTCGATTGTCCGCGCGAATCGCAGATTGCCCGCGTCATCCGGCGCGACGGCCTGTCCGCCGCCGAAGTCGAAACGATCCTCGCCGCGCAGGCCAGCCGTGAAGCGCGGCTTGCCGCCGCCGACGACATCATCGACAACAGCGGTACGCTCGCGGCGCTCCACGCCCGGGTCGACATTTTGCACCAATGTTACCTTTCGATGACAAATGCTATGCCCGGAAGGTGAATTCTCCTTGTGGACGGCGTGTTATCATCCTCGTTTGCCGGACAGTCCCATCTTGTCCCGAAGCCTTCAATTTCTGTTTTCGGAACGCGCGTGTGATCAGCTACGAATATCCTTTCAACGAGCGCATCCGCACTCTTCTGCGCCTGGAAGACCTGCTCAAGAAAAGCGCCCATTTCCGCGGCAGCGACAATCCCTTCCATCATCATGTCGCGCTCCTGTCCCTGTTCGAGACGATCGAAGTGGCCGGACGGGCCGATCTGAAGATCGACCTCGCCCAGGAACTCGAACGGCAGCGCCAGATCCTGATGTCGTTCCGCGATAACCCGGATATTTCCGAGAACGCGCTCAGCGACGCGCTCAGGGAAATCGAGCAGGCTTCCACGAACCTGCTGTCCATGGCGGGGAAATTCGGCCAGCATCTGCGCGAGAACGAATGGCTGATGGGCATCCGCAGCCGCGCCGCCATTCCCGGCGGCGCATGCGAATTCGATCTGCCCTCCTATCATTACTGGCTCAACAGCGACGCCGAAATCCGGCGGCGCGACCTCGAAAACTGGATCAAGCCGCTTGCGCCCATCGAAGAGGCGCTTTTCATCGTGCTGCGGCTATTGCGTTCGAGCGGGCACGAAGAAGCGCAGGTGGCGCGCGCCGGTACTTTCCTGATGAACCTGAGCGGCAGCAGCGCGCAAATGATCCGCCTGCGCGTCGCCCGCGCCGAAGTCGCCGTGCCCGAGATCAGCGCCAACAGATATGCGCTGAACATTCGCTTCGTGTTGCCCGAAACCTCGCGCCCCCGCCCGATCGAGCGCGACCTGCCGTTCGAGCTGACTTTCTGCGGTCTATGAATACGCCTTCCACGCCCCGCGCGCGCACCGTGCGTTGCCCGCAATGCGGCAAGGAAAGCGTCTGGAACGCGGCGAATCCTTATCGCCCCTTTTGTTCGGCGCGTTGCAAACAAATCGACCTCGGAGCATGGGCGTCCGGGCAATACCGCGTCCCCGCCGCGCCGTCGGACAGCGAACCCGAAGCCCCGGGAAACGCGGATTCCCTCGCCTGACTTCTTTGCGGTGGGGAGTGGACAGGCGTCCCGGTGGAAGAACTCGTCATTGCGAGGAGCGCAGCGCCGTGGCAATCCATATGGCGGTTCACGGCGAGCCTATTGGAACAGGTTCTAAATATAAAACCGCATTCTTAAGCAATTCTTTTCACAACGGTTCGTCAGCGGCAATCCTTATTGCGATTGTCGCGCCGCAACCATTTTTCGCCATTTGCAACAGCCGATTGTTGATCCCGTAGCAACACGGCGGCGCTCTCTCAACGCGGCATGACGCAAGTCGCTGTTTTCCCGGGAGAAATTTGCTGGCACGCCGTTTGCTAATGATCCTTGCGGCGCTTTGTTTCGTCACGCCTTTTCGCTTCCAAACACTTCCATTTGTCCGGAGCCCACGATGAGCATCGTCAACGACGTTTTTCTCTCGCAAAAGAACAAGTCGAAATCAGCCAAGGTTCGTTCCCTGCTGAATTACCCCGTGATCGACACCGATATCCACACGATCGACTTCGCCCCCCTGCTCGAAGACTATATCGCCAAATACGGCGGCGTGAAGCTTGTCGATCAGGTGCGCGCCCACCTCAAGGACGGCCTGACGGTGGCGGCGAGCGAATGGTATGGCTACTCGCCGGACGAGCGCCGCAACCATCGCCTCAACCGCCCGCCGTTCTGGGCGCTGCCGGCGCGCAATACCAGGGACTTGGCCACCGCGCTCCTGCCCAGGCTCCTGTACGAACGCCTCCAGGAACAGGGCAGCGATTTCGCCGTGCTGTACCCGAACATCACGCTGTTCCCGATCCATTCCCACCGCGACGACCTGCGCCGCGTGCTGGCGCGCGCCATCAACCATTACAACGCCGACGTTTACCGCCCCTATGCCGACCGCCTGACCCCGGTGGCCGTGATTCCGCTCCACACGCCGCAGGAGGGCATCGAGGAGCTGGAATTCGCCGTGCACGAGCTGGGGTTGAAAACGGCGATCATTCCGGGCGCGGTGCGCAGGCCGGTCAAGGCGCTGACGGTCAAGTATCCGCTCGACAGACACCCGGAACTGGCGCGGCACATCCAGTATCTCGATTTCCTCGCGCTCGACAGCGAATACGACTACGACCCGTTCTGGGCCAAGACCATCGAACTCGGAGTCAATCCCACGACCCATTCCGCCGGTATGGGCTGGTCGGCGCGCAACTCGGCATCGAATTACATGTTCAACCACATCGGCCATTTCGCCGATGCTTCCGAGGCGCTCGCCAAGGCGCTCTTTTTCGGCGGCGTCACGCGCCGCTTCCCGCAATTCCGCATCGCGTTGCTCGAAGGCGGCGCGGCATGGGGCGCGAATGTCTACACCCACCTCGTCGACCGCTGGCTCAAGCGCGGGCGCGACGCGGTGCAGAAATACAACCCGGACAACATCGACATCGAGACCCTGCGCGGCTACTTCGCCCGCTACGGCGGCGATCTGACGCGCGGCAAGGATTACAGCAAGGAAGAACTGCTGCGCCGGGTCTACGGCATCGCTTTCGGCCAGACCGGGCGCAAGCAAAACCCGCTGGAGATCGACGATTTCGCCCTGGCCGGCATCGAAAGCGTGGAGGATATCCGCGACCGCTATATTCCCAATTTCTATTTCGGCAACGAGGCGGACGACCGCACGGTCTCCCATGCGTTCAATACCCGGGCGACGCCGCTCAGGGCACAGGTGAACGTTATTTATTCGTCCGACGCGGGGCATTGGGACGTGCCCGAATTCAACGCCACGCTCGCCGATACCTGGCAACTGGTCGAAGAAGGCGCGATTTCCGCCGACAACTTCAAGCAATTGGTATTCAAGGGGCCTTACGACTTTTATACCGCCAACAACCCCGGCTTCTTCCAGGGCACCGCGGTGGAAGCGCAATTGCAGCAACAAAAGGCCGTCCAGAAGTCGGCGGCCTGAACGTCATCCCGCCGGGCGCGGACCGGCGGCGATTTTTCTCCCGAACCATGTACCCCCAACTCCCAGAAGGAATGAATGTGGCAAACAAAACAAAACTGGCCCTGGCGGTCTCTGGTCTGCTGTCGGCCATGGCGATCGCGTCGCCGCCCGTGTTCGCCGAAACGAACAGTCCGCGCGCTTCCGCCGAGGATCTGAAACGGCAGATCGAAACCCTGCGGCAATCCATCGATTCGTTGCAGAAACAGGTGGAAACGCTTCAAAAAGAAAACAGCGACAGGGCCACGACCAGCGATGTGGATGGCGTGCGCACCGACCTCGAAAATTTCAAATACGACCAGGAGCGCCAGTACGAGCGCAAGAACGCCAAGTCGACGCGCGACACGACCGTTTATGGCACGGTTCAGGTACGCTATTCGGCGCAGAATCGGAGCGCCAGCAGCGGCAATCCCGCGCCCAATGGCGAACGTTACAGCACGTTCGATGTGCCCACGGCGCTTTTGGGCGTGCGCGGCAATCTCTA
>JAIRLA010000165.1 GCA_031259795.1 Azoarcus sp. | reverse complement strand
CGGTGAAGCCGGTTTTCCGCACCGTGTCGATCAATTGTTCGACGCCGGTCGCGCCGGGGTTGAAGCGCACATGGGCGCGCTCGGCGGCGAAGTTGACCGTCGCCTCGACGCCGGGGAGCCTGTTGAGCTGCCGTTCCACCCGCGCCGCGCAGGCGGCGCAGGCCAGGCCGGAGAGCGCGAATTCCACGGTCCGCCGTTCGGGGAAGGCGTCGCCGGGAGGGGGTTCCAGTGCTGCAAGCGTCATCGTGTCATCTCGTGGTTCAAAATTCGTTCGCGCCCGCGCGCGCCTTCACGCCCGCCGCGCCGGATTCGGCATCGGCGGAAAGATGAAAGATTCAGGAGACCGGCGATTTCTTCCAGGCCGAACCCCGGTTCCTTCGCGCGCAGGATGAAATGTACCTGCCCGACCGCGCTCCCATCGTACTCGCGCTATCCCGACGCCGCACGCCGCGGGTGCGGTGGCCCCATAAATATCTATACATGTACAGTCCTCGCGGCCTTGTTCTCGTTTTGCCTGCAAACCCGTATCATGTTTGCCGCTGTGCTTGCCGCCCTGGAGGGCCGGCTTTCAAACCAGAATCGGTTTTCGATGAACGAACGAGACACGCCGGGAACACTTTTCATCGTCACTGCGCCGTCCGGAGTGGGCAAGACCACGCTGGTGCGCGGCCTGCTCGAACGCAGTCCCGACCTGCGGCTGTCGGTCTCCCACACCACGCGCGCGCCGCGCGAGGGCGAGGAGAACGGGCGCGAATACCATTTCATCGACGCCGCGGCTTTCCAGCGGCTGTGCGCGGCGGGCGAATTCCTCGAATGGGCCGAAGTGCACGGCAATTATTATGGAACCTCGCGCGCCTGGCTCGAAGAGCAAACCAGGGACGGCCATGACGTCATACTTGAGATCGACTGGCGGGGGGCGCGCCAGGTGCGCCTGGTCTTTCCCGGCGCGGTGGGGATTTTCGTGCTGCCGCCGTCGTTTGGCGAGCTTGAACGACGCCTGCGCGGACGCGGCACCGACAGCGAAGAAACCATCGCCCGGCGCCTGGCGGCCGCGCGGGGCGAAATGAGCCATGTGGGCGAATTTGCTTACGTTATAATCAACGATCGCTTGCCGGCGGCAATCGACGACATGGCGGCGATCGTGCGGGCGACACGATTGCGCTACGCCAGCCAGCACAAGCGCCATTCCCGTTATTTCTCCTCTTTTGCACAGGACTGATCCATGGCCCGCGTAACCGTCGAAACCTGCCTCAGGAAAATTCCCAACCGCTTCCAGCTCACCTTGGTGGCGGCCTACCGCGCCCGCCAGCTCACCATCGGCGGCACGCCGCACATCGAAACAGACCCGCTCGACCGCGACAAACCCACGGTCATCGCGCTCAGGGAAATCGAGGCGGGCAAGATCGGTCTGGAAATGCTCAACCGAGGCCAGGCGTAGAAACAGCCATGGAAATGCGTCATGGAACCCGTCCATGCACTCACTCCCCAAACAGGCCCGGCGGGCGCGGAACCGCCTCGCGCCGAAGAATCCGCTCCCGCGCCTGCGCACGCCACCGATGCCGGACCGCACACCATTGAGCCGCCGCCGCACGCCACCGAGCCGCTTTTCGCGCTCCTGAAGGAAAAGCTCGCCGCCTATCTCAAGGGCGAGGACATCGCCCGCGTCGAAGCCTCCTACCGCTTCGCCGCCGAAGCCCACAGCGGCCAAACGCGCAAGAGCGGCGAACTCTACATCGTCCATCCGCTCGCGGTCGCCTCCATCGTCGCCGACTGGCACCTCGACGCCCAGGCCCTGTGCGCGGCGCTGCTGCACGATGTCGTCGAAGACACCTACATCTCCAAGGCCGAAATCGCCGAGCGTTTCGGCCAGACCGCCGCCGATCTCGTCGACGCCCTCTCCAAGCTCGACAAACTCCAGTTCCGTTCCCACGAAGAAGAGCAAGCCGCCAACTTCTACAAAATGCTGCTCGCCATGAGCAACGACTTGCGGGTGATCCTCATCAAGCTCGCCGACCGCCTGCACAACATGCGCACCCTCTTCGTCATGCGTCCGGACAAGCGCCGCCGCATTGCCGGCGAAACGCTGGAAATCTACGCCCCCATCGCCCGCCGTCTCGGTCTCGACGGCATCTTCCAGGAACTGGAAGACCTCTCCTTCGTCAACAAATACCCATGGCGGCACCGCGTCCTCGCCCGCGCCGTCGCCGCCGAGCGCGGCAACCGCCGCAAGCTCCTCGCGCAATTGCAGACCGGCATCGAAGAGCGCCTGCCGCAGTGGGGCGTCGAAGCCGAAGTACAGGGGCGCGAAAAGCGCCTCTACAGCATTTACCGCAAAATACAGCAGCGCATCGCCGAATCGCGCCACAGCCTTCCCATCGGCATGGGCGAAAAACGCCGCGCCTTCTCCTACGTCTATGACATCCACGGCTTCCGCCTCATCGTCCCCGGCGTGCCCGCCTGCTACCTTGCCCTCGGGGCGCTGCACTCCATCTACCAGCCCTACCCCGGACGCATGAAGGACTACATCGCCATCCCGCGCGAAAACGGCTACCGCAGCCTGCACACCACCCTGATCGGCCCCGGCGGCGTACTGGCCGAAGTGCAGATACGCACCTCCGAAATGCACCGCATCGCCGAATCGGGCGTCGCCGCGCACTGGCTCTACAAGGACAACGACAAGAACATCGGCGAATTGCAACAGCAGACCCACGCCTGGATGCAAACCCTGCTCGACCTGCAAATGAATTCCGGCGGCGCCAGCGAATTCCTCGAACAGGTCAAGGTTAACCTCTTCCCCGGCGAAGTCTTCGTCATCTCCCCCAAAGGGCGCATCTTCACCCTGCCGCGCGGCTCCACCCCGGTCGACTTCGCCTATGCCGTACACACCGACGTCGGCCACCGCTGCGTCGGCTGCCGCATCAACTCCGACCACCGCCCGCTCCACACCGAGCTGCGCAGCGGCGACCAGGTCGAAATCATCACCTCCGCCTACCCCAGCCCCAATCCGGCGTGGCTCTCCCACGTGCGCACCGGGCGCGCGCGCGCGCGCATCCGCCATTTCCTCAAGAACAAGCAGCAGGACGAAGCCATCAGCCTGGGCGAACGCCTGCTCAACCTCGCCCTGCGCCCGCACGGCTTCACCGTCGACAAAATCTCATCGCACGCTTGGGAACGCTTCCTGCGCGATCGCGGCATCGACAGCGCGCGCGACATCTACACCGACATCGGACTGGGCAACCGCATGCCCGTGGCCGTAGCCCGCCGCCTGCTGCTCGCCCAGAAGCGCGAGGACGGCCTGGCCGGCAAAGCGGAGAGCGTCGCCGCCATGCCCCGGCTCAAGATCCACGGCGGCGAAAACGGCGCCATGCACCTGGCCCACTGCTGCCAGCCGATTCCGGGCGATCCCGTAATCGGCGTCATCCGGCGCGGCCACGGCCTCGAAATCCACCTGCAAGACTGCCCCGTCATCGCCCGCATGCGCGGCAACCTCGGACGCTGGGTCGATGCCGACTGGGAAGCGGACGAAGCGCGTCTCTTTGAAGTGACCATCCGCATCCTCTCCCGCCCCGCGCGCGACATGCTCGTGCGCGTCGCCAACGCCATCGCCAGCGACGGCTGCAACATCCAGAGCGCCGTCATGGACCAGAGCGAAACGCCCTACATCGCCCTGCGCATGACCCTGCAAGTACATGACCGCCAGCACCTGGCCAGGATCATGCGCCGCGTGCGGCAAGTACCCGAAGTCGTGCGCATCGCGCGCGTGCGCCCGGCGGCTAAGAATCCATTCCAATAGGCCCGCCTTGAACTGCGGCAATCCAGTTCGTTCCACTCGGCGCGTAGCGCCGCCGGATGACTATCCCTCAATCACAGTCGTTTGCCGTTCCCTCTCCCGCTTGCGAGAGAGGGAACGGCAGGCGTCGAGATGTTTCCGTCTCGTAAGTTATTGATTCATGGTGGGCCCAGCAGGACTTGAACCTGCAACCAACGGATTATGAGTCCGCTGCTCTGACCAATTGAGCTATGGGCCCGGGAAAGCGGGATGCGCTAGGCGTCGTTGTCGAGGAAGCTGCGCAGTTTTTCGGAACGGCTGGGGTGGCGCAGTTTGCGTAGCGCCTTGGCTTCGATCTGGCGGATGCGCTCGCGGGTAACGTCGAATTGCTTGCCGACTTCTTCCAGGGTGTGGTCGGTGTTCATTTCGATGCCGAAACGCATGCGCAATACTTTTGCTTCGCGCTGGGTGAGCGAGTCGAGCACTTCGGCGGTGGCGTCGCGCAGGCCGGCGTAGGTGGCGGCTTCGGCGGGGGCCAGAGTCGCGGTGTCTTCGATGAAATCGCCCAGATGGGAATCGTCGTCGTCGCCGATCGGCGTCTCCATGGAAATCGGTTCCTTGGAGATTTTCATGATCTTGCGGATTTTCTCTTCGGGCATTTCCATGCGTTCGGCCAGGGTGGACGGGTCGGGTTCCTGTCCGGTTTCCTGGAGGATTTGCCGGCTGATGCGGTTCATCTTGTTGATGGTCTCGATCATGTGCACCGGAATGCGGATGGTGCGCGCCTGATCGGCGATCGAGCGGGTGATGGCCTGGCGAATCCACCACGTGGCGTAAGTGGAAAATTTGTAGCCGCGCCGGTATTCGAATTTGTCGACCGCTTTCATCAGGCCGATGTTGCCTTCCTGGATGAGATCGAGGAATTGCAGGCCGCGGTTGGTGTATTTCTTGGCGATGGAGATGACCAGCCGCAGGTTGGCTTCGGTCATTTCGCGCTTGGCGCGGCGCATCTTGGCTTCGCCCGTGGACATCTGGCGGTTGATGTCCTTGAGTTCCTTGAGCGGAATGCCGAGTCTGTCCTGTAGCTCGATCAGCTGCCGCTGCTCTTCGAAAATGGCGGGATGCGCGCGCCCGAGCGCGAAGGCGTAGGGCTTGCTCAGGGCGATTTCGTTCGGCAGCCATTCGAGATCGGTTTCGTGGCCGGGGAAGGACTTGATGAAATGCGGGCGCGGCATGCCGGAACGGTCGACGCACAGATGCAGGATTTGCCGCTCGTGCCCGCGCACTTGATCGACCATTTGGCGCACGGAATCGCACAGGCGCTCGATCGCCTTGGCGGTGAAGCGGATGCCGAGCAATTCGTCGGAGATGGCCTGCTGGTGCTTGAGATAGGTTTTGTTCTGCGAGCCGCCCTTGGCGAGCGCTTTCATCATCTTCTTGTAGTGGTCGTGGATGATGGCGAAGCGCGCGAGCGCGTTGGTCTTGAGTTGCGCCAGCGAGGCGGCGTTGGCGGCGGCTCCGCCGTCGTCGTTGGCGGCTTCGTCGCTGTCGCCTTCTTCGCCGCTGTCTTCGCCGGCTTCCGTTTCGGCGATCTTGCCGGCGGCGGCCTCCTCGGCGGTGGTTTCGGCGGCGTCGGTCACCGTGTCGATGACCGCGTCGACGATTTCGTCGATCCGCATTTCGTCGCGCGTGATCTTGGCGGCGGTTTCCAGCATTTCGGCGATGGTGGTCGGGCAGGCGGAGATGGCCTGCACCATGTGCTTCAGGCCCTCTTCGATGCGCTTGGCGATTTCGATTTCGCCCTCGCGGGTGAGGAGTTCGACCGTGCCCATTTCGCGCATGTACATGCGCACCGGGTCGGTGGTGCGCCCGAATTCGGAATCGACCGTGGAGAGCGCCTGCTCGGCTTCTTCTTCGGCGACATCCTCGTCGACCGGGCTGGCGACGTTGTCGGTCATGAGCAGGTCTTCGGTCGCGGGGGCGGCGTCATAGACCTGGATGCCCAGATTATTGAAGGTGGAGATGATGTCTTCGATCTGTTCAGCATCGGCGACGTCGTCGGGCAGATGGTCGCTGATTTCGGCGTAGGTCAGGTAGCCGCGTTCCTTGCCGAGCGTAATCAGCGTCTTGAGCTGCATGCGGCGGACTTCGGCGTGAATCTGCTGGGCGGCCTCGGTTGCCGGGGCGAGCAGCGCGATCCTGTCTTTCGCGTCCCTGGCTCTGGTGCTGCGTCCCTTGCCGCCAGTGTTGTTCTTGCGCGGCTCCTTGGCTTTTTCGCGTGCCATGGCACTCCTCGGTTAAGATCGGGAGAATGTATAGAACCCGAAATTCTACTACGAGTTCCCGGGAGAGGTGGAGGCGGCCAGCGTGTTTCTTTTCCTGCGCAGCTCTTCTTTTTCCTGGAGTAGTCCCGCCAGTCGACGCGCCAGATGGAGGCGTTCGTCGCCCGAGATCGCCGCCACGTGTTTCTGGAGCATGGCTTGTTCCTGTTCGTTGGCATCGATTTGCAGCCCGAGCAGGGTGTCCTCGAACTGGCGTTCGATCACGGCCGGATCGAATTCGGTGTCGAGGAATTCGGTGGCGACCCGCGCCAGGGTGTCGCCGCAGGGGGATTCGCGGAACCGTTCGAGCAGGGCGCCGAGACCGCCGAGAGGCTCGCCCAGGCTGGCCAGGTCGATGATGGCGATCAGGGCGCGCCCTTCGGCGGTGTCGCCGGAAACCAGGCCGATGGGCAGGCGCGCGGCCAGCGCCGGGTATTGCAGCACGAGGCGCAGCAGTGTCGAGATGGCCGAAGGCGGCGACCGCCGTGCGGGAGGGCGCTGCATGCCTGGGCGGGCGGCGTTTCCGAATTGCGATGGCGCGCGCGCATATGGCGGCGGAGCGATGCCGAAAGCGTGTTCGGCTTCGGCTTGGGTGAGGTGGCTCGCGCTGGCGATGGCCTTGATAAGTTGCAGGCGCAGGATCGCGGCCGCCTCCGGGATATGGGTGATGAGCGGACGGGCCTCGTGTACCAGGCGGGCGCGGCCCTCGGCGCTGGCGAGATTGCAATCTTGCTTGAGATTGTCGAGCAGGAAATCCGCCAGCGGCGTGGCGTGCGCGGCGGCTGTACGCATGGCGTCCGCGCCGTTTTCGCGCACGAAGGTGTCGGGGTCGTGCTCGGGGGGCAGGAAGAGGAAAGCCAGGGTCACGCCGTCGCGCAACGCCGCGAGGGCGTTTTCGAGCGCCCGCCATGCGGCGCGCCGTCCGGCCTCGTCGCCATCGAAACAGAAGACGACGCGGTCGGTTTGTTTCAGGAGCGTCTGGATGTGGTGGGGGGTGGTCGCGGTGCCGAGCGGGGCGACCGCGTTTTCCAGTCCGAATTGGGCCAGCGCCACGACATCCATGTAGCCTTCGACCACGAAAGCGAAACCGGCGCTGCGGATGGCCTTCTGGGCGAGGAGGAAGCCGTAGAGTTCGCGCCCTTTTTCAAACAGCGGAGTTTGCGGCGTGTTCAGGTATTTGGGCTTGCCGTCATCGAGCACCCGGCCGCCGAAAGCGATGGTGCGTCCTTGCCGGTCGTGGATCGGGAACATGATCCGGTGGAAGAAAAAATCGCGCCGTCTGCCGTCGTCGCCGTCCTTCACCAGTCCGGCGGTGGCAAGATGTTTTGCGGCGTAGTCGGGGAAGGCTTTGCGCAGCGCCTGCTGTTCGCCGGGGGCGTGGCCGATGCCGAAACGCGCGGCGATTTCGTCCGAAAGGCCGCGCTGGCGCAGATAATTGATTGCCGCGGGCGATGCCTTGAGAGCGTCGCGGTAGAACTTCGCCGCTTTGTCCATCGCATCGAGAAGCTGCTGGCGTTCGTCCGTGTGCGCCGCGCCGCGGCGACCGTCGTCGGGCACCGGCACTCCGACGGTGCGGGCAAGCTCTTCGATCGCCTCGGGATAGGAAATACCGTTGTATTCCATCAGGAAGCCGATCGCGTTGCCGTGCGCGCCGCAACCGAAGCAATGATAGAACTGCTTGGAAGGACTGACGGAAAACGAAGCGGATTTTTCGTTGTGGAACGGGCAGCAGGCGAAGTAGTTCGCCCCGCTTTTCTTGAGCGGCAGGTAACGCTCGACGACATCGACGATGTCGACACGGGCAAGCAAATCCTGGATGAAGGACTGTGGAATCATCGAACGCGAAAAACACCACGCCGGATGAGCATCCGGAGAATGCGCTCACCCGTGTTGCCCGGACACGGACGGCGAACCGGCGTCCGCCGCGAGAATCGGTTGTTCAGTAGTACTTTGGCGGGAGCATCTGGCTGCGCAGGCGCTTGTGGTTGCGCTTGACCGCGGCGGCGAGCTTGCGCTTGCGTTCGGCGGTGGGCTTCTCGTAGAACTCGCGCGCGCGCAGTTCGGTGAGAACGCCAGTCTTTTCGATCGTGCGCTTGAAGCGGCGGATGGCGACCTCGAACGGCTCGTTTTCCTTGACGCGGATACCCGGCATGCCTGTTTCCTCTTCGTGTGTTCCGTGGGGTTCGGTAACGGTGGAAAAAACGGCAATTATATGTGGAACCGGGACGGCGGGCAAGAGTCTCGTGGACGCTTTTTGGCGCGGGCGGGTAAAATCCGGTGTTTGTCCGCGAGCGGCATGAACGAGCAATGAAAATATTGGGGATCGAATCATCGTGCGATGAAACCGGCGTCGCCATTTACGACAGCCGGGACGGGTTGCTCGCGCAAGCCCTGCATACGCAAGTCGATCTGCACGCGCTCTATGGCGGCGTCGTTCCAGAACTGGCTTCGCGCGACCATATCCGCCTTCTGCCCGCCCTCATCCGCCAGACCTTGAGCGAAGCGGCGCTCGCCGCCGCCGATCTCGACGCGATCGCCTATACCGCCGGGCCGGGCCTGGCCGGGGCGCTCCTGGTCGGAGCGAGCGTGGCCGAGGCGATGGCGCTGGCCGCCGGCATCCCGGCCTTGCCCGTACATCATCTCGAAGGACACCTGCTCTCGCCGCTACTCTCCGATGATCCGCCGGTTTTTCCATTCGCCGCCCTGCTGGTCTCGGGCGGACATACCCAATTGATGCGGGTCGCCGGTGTGGGGGAATACGAACTGCTTGGCGAAACGCAGGATGACGCGGTCGGGGAGGCTTTCGACAAAACCGCCAAGATCCTCGGGCTGGGCTATCCGGGCGGGCCACAATTGGCCGCGCTCGCCGTGCGCGGGCAAAGCGGGCGTTTCCGGCTGCCGCGTCCGATGCTGCATTCCGGCAATCTCGATTTCAGTTTCAGCGGCCTGAAAACAGCGGTATTCAATATTGTTTCGTCGCCGGACTGGCAAACGGAATGGGCCGCCGATCTGGCCGCCGATTTCCAGCGCGCGGCGATCGAGGTCCTGACCTCGAAAGCGCTGGCGGCGCTTGAACAGACCGGCCTGCGCGCCCTGGTGGTGGCTGGAGGCGTGGGGGCCAATACGGCCTTGCGCGCCGCGCTCGATGCCGCCTTGCGCCGTCTTGGCGCGCGGGCCTATTACCCGGCCCCGGCGCTGTGTACCGACAATGGCGTGATGATTGCTTTCGCGGGCGCACAACGCCTGATGCGCGGGGAGACGCCGCAGGGCGGGGCGGCCATCCGGGTGAGGCCGCGCTGGCCGCTGGCCGAACTCGCCAGCCCGGCGGCGTCTCGCGCCTGATACCGTTTCACCGGCAAATCCGCATCACGACTTGCAATTGCCGATTTTTCCCTCGGTGCCGGCCAGCAGGCGGCGGATGTTGGCGGCGTGCCGCCAGATCAGGATCGCGGCGATCGCGGTCATGACGCCGGCGAGCGCCATGTCGCCGCTGCCGAGGGCGACGGCGACCGGCGCGGCCACTGCCGCCGCGAGCGCGGCCAATGACGAATAGCGGCTCGCCGCCGCGCCCAGCAACCAGATGCCGAGGCAGACGAGCGCGGCCATGGGGGCGATGCCGGTCAACACGCCGAGCGCGGTGGCGACCCCCTTGCCGCCGTTGAAGCGCAGGAAAACGCTGAATACGTGGCCGAGGAAAGCGGCCAGGCCCGCCAGGGCGGCGGTGAGAGGATCGAAACCGAGCATGCCCGCGCCCCATACCGCCAGCCAGCCCTTGAGGCAATCGCCCGTCAGCGTCAGGGCGGCGGCGGCCTTGCTGCCGCTGCGCAGGACATTGGTGGCGCCGGGGTTGCCGGAACCGTAACTGCGGGGATCCTGAAGCTTGAAAAGGCGGCTCGATACAATGGCAAATGGCACGGAGCCGATGAGATAGGCGCCAAGTAACAAAATAGAGGTCTGGACAGACATGGTTTCTCCGTAAGGCGTGCGCGCCGCCGGATAGGCAGCTAGAATCAGGCGGCTAAAATCACGATTCTAATCGGGAAATATGATGAACTTCATTTTTATCGAAGGCTTGCGGCTGGACGCTTGGGTCGGGATTTATTCCCGCGAGCGCGTCGCGCCCCAGACGGTCGAATTCGATCTGAGCTTTGGCTTGCCGGAAACCGCCGCGGCGCGGGATGATATCGCCGATACGATCGACTACGCGAAAGTGATTGCGTCTATGCGGGAAGAGCTTGCCGGGCGGCATTTCAACCTGCTTGAGACGCTGGGAGAATTCGTCGCCGACCTGTTGTGCGAAAAGTTTGCCGCGCCCTGGGTCAGGATACGGATTGCAAAACTGGGCGTGATGGGCGGCGTGCGCCGGATCGGCGTTTATATACAGCGCGGAGACGCAAGCAGCGCGCCCGCCGGGGAAATGTGAACGGAATGTGAACGGAATACGCGCGGCGCGGCGAATAAGAGGAAAAACAGGGGAGAATCACTCCGATGGCATGGAGAGAATGAAAAAGCCCGGAGAACCGGGCTTTTCATTGCGGCGCGAGAGTTTGGGCGTTTCAGACCGCGAGCTTCTCCAGCGTGCCGCCATTGGCGAGATACTCGACAACCCAGCCCGGTTTGCGACCGTGGCCCGTCCAGCCCTGGCCGGGATTGACCGGGTTGCGGTATTTGATTACAGAGCCGGTACGGGAAGTCGACGGCAATTCGCCCTCTCCGCCCGCGACGGCGATCAGTTCGTTGAGCGACAGCCCTTGATCCGCAGCCAATTTTTGCACGCGTTTGATCAGGCGTTGTGTTGCGGAACCGCGCCGGCGGATTTCCGTTTCGACTTGCGCCCGTAAAGTACGTAGTTCGGGCAGGGGCATCGTTTCGAGGTCGATCATATTGCTCTCCATGAGTTGTCTGGAATTAACCATCGCTGAAAACGTCACTGCAATGACGTCACAGATACACGCCGAGCGCTGCCGTTCCTGAAACGCGGACACAACGACTCACCGCTTGAAAGTATCTTGAGGAGGGATTCTGCCATTATTTATTTCCAAATGCAAAACTTTTTGTTTCAAGATGTGGACGATGGCGGAATCGGCCGATGGCGGAATCCATCGTTGGCAACATGGGGAAAGAAGATCGTTTTTCGCGGCGCTGCATTTTGGAGTTGCGGGACAAGGCTCACCGGGGCGGGCTTCATACGTTTTCGCAATCAAAACGGTCGGCGCGTTTTCCCGTCTTGCCGCACAGTTTGTCCCGTCCGTGGTCTCGCGCCTCGTCCCCGTTTTGATTGCGCGCCGGCATTGGGCCTGTGCGCCGAAACCTCCGCGCCGCCGCGTTCCTCGCCGCGTTCCCCATATTCGTGGAGATGGCTCGAATAAACAATTGGGCGCGGGCGCGGAAAGGGGGCGGCGAGTTTCCGTATCCGCCCATGGCGGAAAGGGTTTCGTCAGGCGCGCGGATGGTGCTCGTGATGCAACTGCCTGAGCCGTTCCCGGGCGACGTGAGTATAGACCTGGGTGGTCGAAATATCGGCGTGGCCCAACAGCATTTGCACTACGCGCAAGTCCGCGCCGTGATTGAGTAAATGCGTAGCGAAAGCGTGGCGCAGCGTATGGGGCGAAATCAGCTTCGGAGCAATGCCGGCGGCGAGCGCATACTGTTTGACGATGCTCCAGAATCTTTGCCGGGTCATTGCCGCGCCCAGGCGGGAAACGAACAATGCATCATCGGCGCGTCCCGATAACAACAGCGGGCGCGCTTCGGCGAGGTAACGTTTCACCCAACCGGCGGCGATTTCGCCGAGCGGTACGAGCCGTTCTTTGCCGCCCTTGCCCAGAATGCGGACTACATTATCATTGGTATCGAGCGCAAAGACTTTGAGAGCGGTCAATTCGGAGACGCGCAATCCGCTGGAGTACATTACCTCCAACATGCAACGGTCGCGCAGCCCGAACGCGGCGCTGGTATCGGGCGCGGCGAGAAGCGCCTCCACCTGAGCCTCGCTGAGCGTGCGCGGAAAACGCGGCACGGGCAGGGGCGAATCCAGTTTCAGAGTCGGATCTTCGCCGATGCGTCCGTTGAGCAGCAGATAACGATAATAGCGCCGCCATGCCGCCAGTAAACGGCGCTGGCTCGTCTCCTTGGACTGGCGGCTGAATTCGGCGAGATAGGCGGAAAGATCCTCGTCCGCCGCCGTGTCGATGTTTTTGCCGCGCGCCGTGAGCCAGCGTCCGAAAAGCGTCAGATCGCTGCGGTAGCCGGCCAGAGTATTGGGCGCCAAGCCATGTTCGAGCCACATCGCGTCCGAAAAAGCATCGAGTTCATCGCGCAGCGCGGCGGGCATCTCAGGCGCGGGAGGAAAGCGGCTCATCGCGCCTCGCGCGCGATGAGCCAATATCCGGCGGCGCTGGCGGCGATCGAATGGCCGTCGCCGGCGGGCGCGAAACCGCCGGACGGCGCATCGGGCGCATCGAACCCGGCGCCGATGCGCGGCGGCGTTGGCGGGCGCACGTCCATGCACATACCCTGCTAACCCTAGCGCCGGATTTCGCCGTTGCCGAACACGATCCATTTCTGGCTGGTCAATCCTTCGAGACCGACCGGGCCGCGTGCGTGAATCTTGTCGGTGGAGATGCCGATCTCGGCGCCGAGACCATACTCGAACCCATCGGCGAAACGAGTCGAAGCATTGACCATCACCGAAGAAGAATCCACCTCGCGCAAAAAGCGCATGGCGCGGGAATAGTTCTCGGTGACGATGGCCTCGGTATGCGCCGAACTATAAGTATTGATATGAGCAATGGCCTCGTCGACTCCGTCGACGATCTTTATGGCGATGACCGGAGCCAGATATTCCTCGCGCCAATCGCTTTCGTGCGCGGCGGCGAGCTTCGCGTTGGCGATGGCCGCCTTGCGCAACAGCGCCAGCGCCTCCTCGCAGCAACGCATCTCCACCCCCTTGTCCGCCAGCATGGCGGCGATCGCGGGGAGCGCCGACTCCGCCGCCTTGCGCGCCACCAACAAAGATTCGGCGGTATTGCACGTCCCGTAGCGCTGCGTCTTGGCGTTTTCAACGATGGGCACGATCTTGGCCGGGTCGGCCTCATCATCGATATAGACGTGGCAATTGCCATCGAGATGCTTGATGACCGGCACCCGCGCCTCGTTCGAGATGCGCGCGATCAAACCCTTGCCGCCGCGCGGAATGATGATATCAACGTATTCCGGCATGGAGATGAGCGCGCCGACGGCGGCGCGGTCGGTCGTATCGACCACCTGGACGGCGCTGGCGGGCAGTCCCGCCGCATCCAGACCGGCATGGACACAGGCGGCGATTTCACGATTGCTGCCGATCGCCTCGCTACCGCCGCGCAAGATCGCAGCGTTGCCCGCCTTCAGGCACAGCGCGGCGGCATCGGCGGTCACATTGGGGCGCGCCTCGTAAATGATACCGATGACCCCCAGCGGCACGCGCATCCTGCCGACCTGGATACCCGAAGGACGGCGGCGGACATCGGAAATCTCGCCAACCGGATCGGGGAGCGCGGCAATTTGTTCGAGACCGGCGGCCATCGCCTCGACACCTTTCTCGCCCAGAGTCAGGCGATCGAGCATCGCCGCTTCCAGTCCGGCCGCGCGCGCCGCTTCGAGGTCGCGGACATTGGCGGCGATGAGCGCCTCGCGGCGGCGGCGGATCTCGCCCGCGATCGCGGCAAGCGCCGTATTCTTGGCGCCAGTGGAAGCCGCCGCCAATATGCGCGAAGCCGCGCGCGCCTGGCGGCCCAAGGTATGCATGTAATCCTGGATGTTCATGTGGAAAATCTTCGCGGATGGAGATGAGGACAGAATCAGAGCGGATTAAAGCACCGAATGCGGATGTCGTGTACGCGGAGCGGCGGGGGATGGGGGGCGCGCGCGCTCGTCACCGCGACAGACCGCCCACCTCGTCATTGCAAGGAGCGCAACGACATGGCAATCCAGTTCGTTCCATCCGGCGCGAGAGCGCCGCTGTTTTCTTGGCGGGGGGCGTGGGCGGGCGTGCCGTGGCGCGGGGCGTTTCGCGGCAATGGAAAGCTTCAGTCCGTTTGGGTTTCGCCGGGGGAAGGCGGGCGGGCGGGGGGGGCGTCGTCGAGGGGGGGGCTTTTCTTGCCGTGGAAGAAGAACGTGTAGTAGAAGTCGAGCGCGTTGTCGGTGCCGCCGCGCGCGACCAGGGACATGCGGCGGCCCAGGCGGTAGGTGAGTTTCACCAGCGATTCCGCGCCGCTGAGGTTTTGCTCGAAGGAGAGGAAAAGGTCGTTGGTCAGGCGTTTGCCCACGGAGACGACGTCGCTGTTGATCGTCGGGCCGGAGCTGATTCTCGAACCGCCTCCCACGACGCGGCTGGTGGCGCTGCGCCCGCTGCTGTTGAGATCGCCCTGGCCGATGGAGATGCTGTCGATGCCCAGGCCGCGCGCCAGGTCGTCGCTCATGCCGCCGCCGGGGCCGCCGAACAGCGCTTGCGCCGCTGGCATGAGCAGGCTGAGATCCGCGCCGCCGACGGCGTCCGGGGCGCGGCCCAGTACGAGCCACGATAGTTTTTCGTGGTCGGGGACGGTGGGTTCGGAGACCAGCCGTACTTGCGGTTTGTGCGCGCTTCCGGTGATCGCTACGCCGGCGTCGACTTCCATGCCCCGCCGCATGGCGACGATGTTGAGGCTGGGGTTGTCCGGCTCGCCCTGGAAGGTGATGGCGCCGCGTTCGATGGTCAGGCGCTGGCCGTAACCGCGATAGGCGCCGGCGACGGTGCGGATGACGCCCTGCGCCCGCGGGGGGTCGTGCGGACGCAGTTGCAGTTCGAGTTTGCCCATGAGGCGGGTGTCGAGGCCGAAGGCGGCCAGGTAGAGGGCGTTGCCGAGGTCGAGCGCGATCCGCCCGGCGATGGCGGCGCCGCCGCTGTGGTCTTCTTCCGCCGCGTCGTTCCCGCTTTCGCTTTCGTCCTCGCTGGCGGGCGCGCTTGCCGCGCGGCGGCGCACGACGACGTCGTCGTCGAGGCGCGGGGCGGGCGATTCGTCGATTTCGATATATCCGGCGTCGGCGCGCAGCCGGGCGTCGATGTCGAACGCGCTGTCCCGCAGTTTTGCCTGGCCTTCGCCGGAGACGATGAGCCAGCGGTCGGGACGCTGGAGAAGCGGCAGGCGTTCGGCGGTCAGGGCGAATTGTCCGCCCCGCCCCGTCCCGCTCAGCGCGATTTCGCCGGTGAGGAGCAGGCGTCCCGGCGTGGCGGTCAGTGCGTCGAAGGGCACGCGTTTGTCGTTGGGCTTTACCCGGTTGGGCGACTCGAACGCCAGCCGCGTCAGGCGCAGGCTCTGGCGGCCGTTGCTGTGCGCGAAGCCGGCTTGCAGTTCGCCGCCCGCGAGCATCAGTCCCAGGTCCACGAAAGCCAGTTGCAGGGCATGGCCCGTGACTTGTCCGTGCAGGTCCGGTTTTTCCGGCGTGCCGGAGATGTCGACGTCCGCCGAGAATTCGCCGCCGGTTTCGACATTTTCGCGCATCAGCCGGCCCAGCCAGGCCATCGACGGCATGAAGAGGTGCGCCGCGCCGGAGAGCGGCGCGCCGGGGGCCAGCCGCCAGCTCCGCCCGTCGCGCTCGATGCCCGCTTCGAGCGAGGCGCCGATTTCGCCGGTTTCGCGTCCGTGCGCGGCGAACACCAAGCGCACGCGGTGATCGTGGGCGAACAGGTAGGCTTCGAGCCGTTCCAGCCCGAGCCGGGTGGCGATTTCGCCGCGCACGGTGAGATCGCCCGATTCGCGGAGCAGGCGCGCCTGGCCTTCGATGCCGCCGCCGAGGCGCAAATCCCAGTCGCCCGCGAGGGTGAGCGGGTCGCGCCGCCTTTGCCCCGGGATCATGTCCAGCGCCAGCCCGCGCAGGCTGCCGCGCAGCACGGCTTCGCCGTCTTTCCAGTGTGTTTCGGCAAGTAGCGCTTCGCCCCGCGCCCCCACGGTGAAGGCGGCTTCGGCAAGGCGCAGTTCGTCCGCGCCCAGTTCGAGCGCCGCCGGGGCGCGCAGGCGCAGCGGCCATTTTCCGCCGCTCTCCAGCGCGGTGATGTTCCCTCGCCAGCGCAGCGCGTGCAGGCCGCCGTCCAGATCTGCCTTGAGGCGGAGGGCGTCCGCGCCGGGGGGTTCTTCGATTTCGAGGTGAATCTGGTGACGGTCGCGCCGCCCTTCGGCCACGAAACGCGCGCGGGCGATGCGCCTGCCGGCGGCGGCGATGCCGGAGCCGTCGAGCCGCAGCGCGAGCGCGCCGCTGTCGCCCGCCGCGATATTCGCCTGCGCCGCCAGCGCGGCGATTTCCACCGCGCCGGGCAGGCGCAGTTTTTCGGCATCGAGCCGCAGTGTTCCCGCCGGCGCTTCCAGCCCGCCGGTGAGCGTTCCGGCGGCGCGTATCCGGCCTTCCAGCCCGTAACCTATCTCGGAGAGGCGGGGCGCGTCGAGTTCCAGGGCGAGCCGATCTCCGACCTCGCCCCAGTTTCCTTTGGCGTTGAGGCGGTTCCCGGCGAGGTCGAGCCACAGGTCGATGCCGTGCAGATGTTCCGTATCCAGCGACAGCAGGCCCTTTCCGCCCAGCGGACGGCCATCGAGGCGGCTGTCGCCGAAGGTGAAATATACCGCCGCCGCCGCTTGCATCCCGAGGAAGCCGGTCGCCGAGGCTTGCAGGTTGATGGCCGCCGCCGGGGAGGCCGGGTGGAAGAGCGCCGGGTCGACGTCGAGCAAGTCCAGACGCGCGACGAAGGCCGCGCGCTCCGCCCCGGCCGCCGCCATGATTTCTCCTTCCGCCTCGGCCCGCGCCGCGCCCGCGCGCAGCAGGACTTTGCCCCATTGCCGCTGCGCCGTGGCAGAGATTTCGAGGTGGCCGTCGACACGGCGGGCGGGCAGGCGGCTGTCGAGCCGGGCGGGGTCGAGCGCGGCCATGGCGAGATCGGCGTCGATCTGGCCGAACGCGGCGGGCAGGAAGGCTGGCGCGGCGGCGGCCTTTTCGTCCGCGCCCCGCTCCGCTTGTTTTCGCCAGCGCAGTTCGCCCGTGAGCGCGCCGCCGCCGCCTTCGAGCGCGAATGCGCCGAGGCGCACGGCATCCATCGCCGCGTCTACCTCCGCGCGCAGGCGCGTCACCGGCAGGCCGCCCGTGTCGAGCGTGGCCGGACGGGCGTTGTCGACGCGCAACGGGCCGCGCAATACCGGCCCGCCGTCTTCGCCCGCGGCGACGGCAAAGTTGGCGCGCACCCGCAAGTCCGCGCGCGGCAGGGCGGGGGCGAACAGGGCGGGGTCGAGATTTTCGATGTCGACTTCGATCGTCTCCAGCGGCAGCGCGGCGAACGGCGCCGCCGTCACCGTCGCCTGTCCGCGCGCGCCGTAGCCTTGCGCCCGCGCGCGCAACACCGGGGCGACGAGACTGCCCTCCGCGCCGGCATCGAGCGTCCACGCGCCGCCTTCCATATGTCCCTTCAGGCGCAGGGCGAATGGCGCGTCCGCGCCCAGTTCGCCTTCGGCCTCGATGCGCCCCCACGGCGATTCCACCGCCAACCGGCGCAACAGGAAGCTCGCCGCCTCGCCGCTCAGCGCGAAACCGCCGTCGAGCGCGGTAAAGAGGGGCGTTCCGCCGCCGGCCTCTTCGCCGCTTTCCGTATCGTGAATCTCCAGCACGCCGACTTCCGCCGCCAGATCGAAGGTGAAGGGCGAGCGCAGGCTTTCCGGCGGCGCGAGCGGCTCCGCGGCGGGCGGCGCATCCTTGAGGAATACGCTGATCCGCCCGGCCCGCAGGCGTTCGATGTGCAGCTTGCGCGCCCACAGCGCCGCGGGCCGCCAGTCGAGTTCGATGCCGTCGGCCACGATGTTCGCGTCCGCCAGTTCCAGGCGCAGGCGCGCGAACGCCAGCGGCCCGCGCAACGTGCCCCGCGCCCCTTCGAGGCGCAGCGCGCCGCCGCTCAAACGCGCCGCCCCCCCCGCGAGCGCCCGCAATCCCGCCTCCGTCGCGGCCAGCCACGCGAACAGCGCGCAGAGCAGGACGCCCAGCACGGCGAGCCCCGCCAGCAAGCGCGGCCAGGAACGCCCGCGGACAGGCGGCGAGGAGGGAGAGGCGGCGGACGCGGCGCTCATCGCTCGATGACGCGGCGCGCCGCTGACTGAAAGGGGGGACGGGAAATGAAATTGAAATGCTCGTCTACTTCTCGCCGCAAGGAAATCAGCGGCGCTTCGCGCCGGATGGTTGGAAGCCCTCTCCCGGCCTTCGGCCACCCTCCCCCGCAAGCGGGGGAGGGAAGTGTCCATCGCAAGAACTCGCCATTGCGAAAGCCGCTTGCCGTCCCCTCCCCCGCTTGCGGGGGAGGGTGCCCCGTCAGGGGCGGGAGAGGGTTTTCTTCCATGCGGAGCGCAGCGACGCTGATTTCTTTGCGGTGGGGAATGGACAAGCGTTCCCTTCCTCCCACCCCCTTTTTAATCAGCGGCGCTTCGCGCCGGATGGTTGGAAGCCCTCTCCCGGCCTTCGGCCACCCTCCCCCGCCCGCGGGGGAGGGAAGTATCCATCGGAAGAATCCGCCATCGCGAAAGCCGCCCCACCTCGTCATTGCGAGGGCCGCAGGCCCGTGGCAATCCAGTGCGTTCCAACCGGCGCGCAGCGCCGCTGGATAGAAAGGGGGAGGGAGTGGACGGGACGCCTGTCCCCTCCACCGCCAAGAAAACAGCGTCGCTTCGCTCCGCATGGAACGAACTGGATTGCCACGTCGCTGCGCTCCTCGCAATGACGAGGTGGGGGGCTCTCGCTTCCTTGCGGTGGAGAATGGACAGGCGTTCCCTTCCTTCCCCCCCTCTCTTTAATCAGCGGCGCTGCGCGCCGTTTGGTACGAAGCCCTCTCCCGGCCTTCGGCCACCCTCTCGCCCGCCAAGCGGGGGAGGGAAGTGTCCATCCGACGAGGCTTTGCCTTTCCCGCAACGGTACGCCCCTCCCCCAATCACAACCGCCAGCCAGCCCTCTCTACTACTGTAAAGCGCCAGCCGTCCCCTCCCCCGCTTGCGGGGGAGGGTGCCCCATATGCACTAACCTAGCATCGCATTGCGCATTATATGATTGTAAATTCCTTACTTTAAGGCGTTTTTCGATTAACAATAGCTTATTATTCCTAGTGAAACAGTGGGCGACTTGGCTCAGG
>JAIRLA010000105.1 GCA_031259795.1 Azoarcus sp. | reverse complement strand
TTCTTTTTCCAGGCCACTCAAGGGCAAGCCATAGGTTTTCTCGTGTTCGTCGCGCCATTCTTCCGCTATTTCCAGGCTCAGCCCGCGAAACAAGAGATCGTCAGCCTGTTTGTTTTTTTACCAGTCTTCCGCGCCCTGCCGTATCCGCTGGTGTTCCTTGAGGCTTTCTCTTTCCTCCTCGATCCAGCCGCGCAGCCTGTTCCAATACTGGAAAAGCGCCTCGTGCATGATTTCGATGCGGGAGTCGCCGTCCTGGCCCGCCGCCCTGTCAGTGACCAGCAAGCCGCCGCTGGCGAGTTTTTGCACGACTGTCCCGACCCGTTCCCGATCCTTGGCACGGCACAAGTCCGAGAGCATGACGCTCCGGCGCGCGTCCTGCACCCGGGCGTCGGGCTGCCTCACCACCAGTTGCAGGAAGACATGGCGGGCGATCTTTTGCTCTTCTTCGCTGAGTTCGTCATAGGTCTTGTCGGCTTCCTGCGAGAGCGCGCCCGCCAGTTCGCCGATCTTCTCGTAGGCTTCAACGGTGAAGGCGCCGTCTCCGTTCGCCCGGCACGTGTTCCACAGTTTTTGCAGCGCGACTTGCAGCAGGGGCAAGGCGCCCTCATGCTTTTGGGCGTCTTGCCGTATTTTGTCGACCAAGAACAGCCCGAAGTCGCAGCCGGTGTTCAATGCGGGCAGGCGAATGGCCCTGCGCAATTCGTCGGCGCTCATCGGGGCAATGGTGATCTGGCAACTGTCGATCATCGCGGGAATGTCCGGGGCCGGGCGCATGCCCTGCACCGGAAAACCCGCCAGCAAATGCGTGAAGTCGTTGCGCAGGGTCAGTACGGCGATCACGGAGCCATCGGTGGTTTGCTGGTTGGCATTGGCGGCATAGAGCAGGTTTTCGATAAAAACGCGCTGCGTCTTTTCGTCGGCGCACAGGGTGAAGACTTCTTCAAACTGGTCGACGAGCAGGACGAGCTTTTCGCCGCCGCGCACGGCATCGTGCAGGACGGTGGCGGGCGGCGCGTCGGCGCGCAGTTCTTTCGCAAAGAAGGATTTGTCCTGATTACCCAGGTTCAGCGCGTCCGGGATGATGTCTATCAATGCCTGCACCGGGTTCGCGCCGGGCCGCAGGATGGCGTATCGCCAGTTCTGGCTGCCGGCGATGGCCTCGGCCCGCAATGCGGCAAGCAGCCCCGCCCGCGCGAGAGACGATTTGCCGCTGCCCGATGCGCCGACGAGCACGAGCAGGCGTATGCCGCCGCGCTGGTCGATCACGGTCTGGACGCGCTCGATGAGACGATCCGTGAGGCGCTCGCGCCCGTAGAACCATTGCGTATCCGCCACATCGAAATATTTCAGGCCGCGGTAGGGATTGCGCAGGCCGCCGGGCGGGTCGTTTTCCATCTCCACCAGCTTCTCAGGCTCTTGGCCTGTAATTGCCTTGATGAGCGCGAAAAGGTTTTGCTTGTCGGTGGCAATGGTGTCCTTGAAATGGATGCGGCTATCCACGCCCATGGCGAGGATGCGGGGATCGGTTTCGTCGATTTCCGCGCCCGGCAGGAAAACGGGGATGGTCCGCAGGCCGTCTGTCTTGGCATTCAGCCGCGCCGCGATGGACTGCTCCCAGGAGTGCCAGGTCGATTCGGTGATTCCGGCGGGGCCGACGCATGCGAGGAACACATCGGCATCCCGAATCTCCCCGGCCAGTTTGGCGAGGACTTCGGGCTGATCGGCGGGAATATTCTCGCGGTCCAGAAAAAGCTCGATCCCCTGCCGCTCCAGAATCTTGGCAAGCCGTTTGACTTGCTCCAGATCAGGGCCGCTGTAGTTGATGAATACGCGCGCGTCACTGCCCATTGCAATCCTCCTCACATCTCCGAATCCGGTATTCATTCCGCCGTGGGCCGGGAGTATGTCACGAAGCTGCTTACGGCGCCAGCATTTCCCCGTCCGCCGCAATGAACGCGCGCGCCGCAGCGGGGAGGGGACGGCAGGCGCTTTGCGGTGGTGGGGAGGGTGGGGGCGCGCGGCGCTTCGTTCCCCGCGATGACTTCCCCCTTCGTCATTGCGAGGGCCGCAGGCCCGTGGCAATCCAGACGGCCTTGCAGGTTGCTGTGGCGCTTCGGATGGTTGAACCGCCGCATGGATTGCCGCGTCGCTACGTTCCTCGCAATGACGAGGGGGGAGGCTTTCGTAATGACGAGGCTTTGCCTTCCCTGCACGGCACGACTACCCATCCGGCGGCGCTACGCGCCTCGTAACGACGAAGTGGAGAGGCTTTCGTTTTGGAATGTCGTCGATCCTGCTCCCGGGCGGGAACAGCACGGCCCGCAATCGGGGCGATGGCCTCGCGCCGCGTCATCGCCCCAATTGCACAGCCCGCGTCACACGCGAAACTTGTGGCTCCGAATCCGGTTGCGCATCCGCTGATGCGACAGGCGCACGTTTTCCCGCGCCTTCTTGATGATCATCGCCCTGTGATGCAAAAGCACATCCGTATTGGCGCGATTGCCCTGCAACATTCCGATTGTTTCCATACTCATGACTTTGTACTCCTGTGAAGTGTAAGACGCTGCTTTTATTGCAGCGCACAAACGTGATTCTCCACAGGCAGGAATCCAAGTCAACGAAAGGAGCTACAGGGTTTCCTCATTTGTTGCTGCAATGCAACAACTCTTGCATGGGCTAACGAGAAATCCGCGTAAATTCATGGCGTTGCCGCGCGCCATGCCATGCAGGCTGTCATGTCCGGCAGGACGCGCCGCATAAAGGCAGGGATGGCAAAACCTCTTGCTGCATAGCAATAAAGCAACCACTGCCGCGCGCGAAAACAGCCTTTTATCCTCCCGCCGCGCCGTCATCCCCGGCGCCACGGGAGCATTCCCGCTCCATCGCGTCCTGTTCCGGCGAAGCGCTGGAGAACACCGACGGCACACACGCCATCTTTCCGTCCCCTTCCCGCTTGCCCTCCCGAACATCGTGGGCATCGTGGACATTGACATTGACGCACCGGGATTCGAGTTGTCCGGCCAGCCGCTCCAATCCGGTCATGGCTTCCCCGACCAGGGTCCTGATCTGGCCGGCCATGCTCCGGGCATCACTGGACAACTGGCTGGAGCGCCCGGCAAGCGTCTTCATCTCATTGGCGATCACCGTGAACCCCCCGTGTCCGTCATGGGTATGTACAGCCTCGATCGCGGCCTGGAGCGCAAAAAGATTGGTCTGGTCGGCCGCGATCTGTTGCACGCTGTCTACCAGCATCTCCACGCCATGCTCGATTTCCCGCAATCTGGACTGGATGGCGCGCAGGGATTCTTGCAGAGCCTCCAGCATGGCATCACGAGCCTCGCCCTCTCCGGCTTCCGCGGAGGAAGCGCTCTCGCGCGCGGCGTCCATCGACAGGCCGCACGCTTTTCCGGCTGGCGCGCCCTCCCTTGCCCTGGCCGCGTACACAAGAAATGCCAGCGCCACGAACGCCAGCGCGCCGAAAGCGCCGGCAACGACGGCAACATCGCCGCCAGCTTTTCCCGCTGCGGGATTTTCGCCGGCGCCCTGACCGCCGCCAAAGCTGGCGAGGGAAAATTCATGGACGGCGCGCGCCAGATTCACGCTCGAGCCGTGGCGTTCATCGCTCGCCGCCGCGATATACCGGTAAAACGCCTCCACGATTTCCGAAGAAGGCTGTGCAAGTACATTGTCCAAACGGCGAAAGAACTCTCGCTCATGGGCATACCATGCACGCCATGCATTCATGAATACATCTTGCGTCCGCTTGTCCCCTTCCGCGACAAACCGCGCCGCGCCTGTTTGAATACGCGGTAGCGCCGCGTCACTCAAAGACGGCGACTTATTTCGCGCCCGCCGGAGCGCCTCGATTTGCCGATCATGAGGCGCCAGCGACACGGAAGCGATTTCATGGAAGCGGCGTATCCAGTCGGTAACGCCGATTAGAGGAAGAATGCTGTCCACCTCTTCCGCGCGTTCTTCCTGGATACAGCAAGCCTTCCCGCCGGAGGGAAACATGCTCCAAAGGCCCATTCCGCCAGCCGATACTATTCCGGCAAGCGCCATGCCAATGAATAAACAACGCTTGTTCCTGACACGCATGTTGTTTGTCTTCAAGAAACTTCAAAACAATAAAATCCGCCAGCCTCCAGAAAATAATGGCGCGAAACCATGATGTCCGTAGTTTCCACAACATTCATCCCACTCGACAATCACCAGGAAACTCCATAACACTGGTTTTCAATCGCCAATACAATATCAGCGGCGTTGTAATATATTCATTGACAACGCGAATTCACGCAATTACGGGAAACACCTATTTGTGGCGTGCGATACGAAATCGGCCGATCGGCAGCGGTATTTATCCCCATCGTCAATTGGCCGGAAAAGCAAAATAGCCGCGGTTTCCCCGCCTTCAGGCGGAATGACCGCCGCCGCCCGACTTCTCCCGCGCCATGGCGTCTTCCCCGCCCGCGACCGAAATCCAGCCCGGACAATCCGCCGAACTGCTCAAGGCGCTGCACATCCCCACCCGCGACGGCAGGCTCAACCAGACAGCAGGCGCAAGCTTTTCAAAGCGCGTCCCACGACCGGATTTGCGGAATCGAAAGCCGCCTTGAACGGCTATCACGTCACCGTGACCGTGACCGAACTCGCGGGCCGGGAACACTCCCTCAAGAACGAGAACGAACTCATCCTCGCCCGCCGCACGCACGGTACCGCCCACGAACGCGCCACCGCGATCCTCGCGGAACCGGGACTCGACACACTACGCGAACGCGTCCTCTATTGATGGCGCGGTCTCAATCCGGACGTCGACGCCGCGTCTCCGCCACCAGCCACACTCCCAGTACGCTTTGCACCAGATAAATCGCGCTCGACACCCCATGCAGCACGGCGAAGCGTTCGCGCGCCGCGCTCTCCATCACATCCATCGCCCCCACGCCCGCCTTGAGCGCGGCCATCTCCGCCTGGATACCGAAATACCCCACCGCCACGCAGGCCAGCATCACCGCCGTCACCTGGAACAACCTGTCGCGCAACACCGCCCCGCCTTGCCGCGCGCTCATGAAAACAAGCAGATACAGCGCCGCGCCCATGCCAATCCATGCGATGAAAGTAAAGAGCCGTCCGGCGATGTTGCCCGCCAGCATCCGGTCATCGAGCATATCGAACAGCACGGGCGCGGCGATGTAACCGACCGTCCACATGCCGCCGACCCACAGCACGGCCAGTACCCGCGCAAACGCGCCCGCGACGCGGGCCAGCAAGGAAACAGCGGTTCCAGACATGGTTTTGTCCTCGAAGTCGAAAGAACACGCATTATGGAGGATGGAGGGCAGACCTCCCGGCCTCGCCGGCTCCGCGGGGCAATCGCCCATCCCTTCCGCCCGCGAACATCCGCGCCGGGCGCACAGGTAGAATCGCCCCTCCATCGCCACAATCCGAACGAAAGAGGAGACACCCCCATGACCGTGATCCGCGAAGAAGACCTGATTCAATCCATCGCCGACGCCTTCCAGTTCATCAGCTACTACCACCCCGTCGATTTCGTCCAGGCGCTCGGCGAAGCCTGGGAGCGTGAAGAAAGCCCCGCCGCCAAGGACGCCATCGCGCAGATTCTCACCAACTCGCGCATGAGCGCCGAAGGCCGCCGTCCGATCTGCCAGGACACAGGCATCGCCGTCGTCTTCCTCAAGGTCGGCATGGACGTGCGCTGGCAAGCCACGCGGAGCGTGCAGGAAATGGTCGACGAAGGCGTGCGCCGCGCCTACACCTGTCCGGACAACAAACTGCGCGCCTCGGTGCTGCGCGACCCCGCCGGCAAGCGCGTAAACAGCCGCGACAACACCCCGGCGGTCGTGCATTACGAAATCGTCCCCGGCGACAAACTGGAAGTCATCTGTGCGGCCAAGGGCGGCGGCTCGGAAAACAAGACCAAGGTGGCGATGCTGAATCCCTCCGACGACATCGTCGACTGGGTATTGAAAACCGTGCCGACCATGGGTTCGGGCTGGTGTCCGCCGGGCATCCTCGGCATCGGCATCGGCGGCACGCCCGAAAAGGCCGTGCTGCTCGCCAAGGAATCCCTGATGGCCCCGGTCGACATCCACCTGCTGCGCGACAAGGCCGCCCGCGGCGAGCCCCTCGCCCGCGCCGAAGAGCTTCGCCTCGAACTGATGGAAAAGGTCAACGCCCTGGGGATCGGCGCGCAGGGCCTCGGGGGACTCTCCACCGTGCTCGACGTGAAAGTGCTCGACTACCCGACGCACGCCGCATCCAAACCCGTGGCGATGATCCCCAACTGTGCCGCCACCCGCCATGTGCACTTCCGCCTCGATGGCAACGGCCCCGCCGCGCTCGCGCCGCCCCGGCTCGAAGACTGGCCGCAAGTCACCTGGAAGCCCGACACCCAGGCCGCCATCCGCGTCGACCTCGACACTCTGACCAAGGAAGAAGTCGCCGCCTGGAAACCCGGCCAGGCCCTGCTCCTGAACGGCAAGATTCTCACTGGACGCGACGCCGCCCACAAGCGCATCCAGGACATGCTCGCCAGAGGCGAAAAGCTGCCGGTCGATTTCACCCGCCGCGTCATTTATTACGTCGGCCCGGTCGATCCCGTGCGCGACGAAGTCGTCGGCCCCGCCGGCCCGACCACGGCGACGCGCATGGATAAATTCACGCGCATGATGCTGGAACAAACCGGGCTCATCGCCATGATCGGCAAATCCGAACGCGGCCCGGCAGCCATCGAGGCCATCCGCGACAACCGCTCGGCCTACCTGATGGCCGTCGGCGGCGCGGCCTACCTCGTCTCCAAGGCCATCAAGGCCGCGAAAGTCGTCGCCTTCGCCGACCTCGGCATGGAAGCCATCTACGAATTCACTGTCGAAGACATGCCGGTAACGGTGGCGGTCGATTCTACCGGCATCAGCGTGCACCAGACCGGGCCAAAGGAATGGCGGGCGAAGATCGGCAAGATTCCGGTCGTGGCCGACTGATCGGGGATCGGATTCAGTCAGAGCCTGTTCCAATGGGCCCGACTTGAACCGCCGCATGGATTGCCGCGTTGCGTCGATCCTCGCAATGACGAGGAGGGCGAGTTCTTGCGATGGACCTCCCCTCCCCCGCTTGGCGGGCGAGAGGGTGGCCGAAGGCCGGGAGAGGGTTTCGTTCCATGCGGAGCGTATCGACGCTGATTAAAAAGGGGCGAAGTACCGGCAAGGCGCTTGTCGCCGCGACAGTCCTCCCCCCTTCGTCGATGCGCGCCTCGCAATGACGAGTTCTCCCAACGGGACGCCCGTCCGTGCCCCACCGCCAAGAAATCAGCGTCGATGCGCTCCGCATGGAACAAAACCCTCTCCCCGCCCCTGACGGAGCGTCCGTTCCGAGAATTTGCCCTGTTTTTTCGTCCGCGCCCCGCCCGTGTCCCCGCGCCGCGATATACTTTTGCGTTTCCAGTCGCAGCCGCGCGCGAATCCA
>JAIRLA010000100.1 GCA_031259795.1 Azoarcus sp. | reverse complement strand
CCGCTCCCCGCCATGCCCGCTTCGTTGAAAGGGGTTGGGCGACCCGTTAGAATGGCGCGGGCAAGTCACCTTGAAAATCACATATTTTGACAAAAAATACATCCATCGCCATCGCAGCGCGGCGAACATCGCGTGAAAACCGGCGGCGCGCATGGTCGCGGGGGCGGTGTTCGTCCGCCGCCGGAGCCGCGCCCGGCAAGGCGGCGGCATGAATCGTCTCGACCATCTGCGCGCCGCGCTTGCCGCGCTCGACCGCGACCATCTGCGCCGCGTCCGCCGCGACAACGAGCAACCCTGCTCGCCCCGCGTCCTCATCGATGGCAAGGCATACATCGCCTTTTGCAGTAATGATTACCTCGGTCTCGCCGGAGAACCCAGGCTCGCCGAAGCGCTCGCCGAGGGGGCGCGGCGCTGGGGCGCGGGCGCGGGCGCCTCCCATCTGGTATCCGGTCATTACACCGTGCAACACGATCTCGAACGGCGGCTCGCGGCGTTTACCGGGCGCGAACGAGCGCTCGTCTTCCCCGCCGGTTTCATGGCCAATTGCGGTATCGTCCCGGCGCTCGCCGGGCGCGGCGACGCCATTTTCGCCGACCGGCTGAATCACGCTTCGCTCATAGACGGTATGCTGTTGTCGCGCGCCGGCGCGCACCGCTATCCGCATCTCGATCTTGCCGCGCTCGAACGCCTGCTGGCCGCGAGCAAGGCGCCAACGAAGCTCATCGTGAGCGACGCCGTATTCAGCATGGATGGCGACGTCGCGCCTTTGCGGGAACTGATGGCGCTCGCCAAACGCTTCGATGCCTGGCTGTTGGTCGACGATGCCCACGGTTTCGGCGTGCTCGGGCCGCAGGGACGCGGCGCGCTCGCCGAGGCGGGGCTACCCGGCAACGAAGCCGAAAGCTGGCGGCTCATCCAGGTCGGCACGCTGTCCAAGGCCGCCGGGGTCGCGGGCGCTTTCGTCGCGGGCGCGGAGGAGGTCATCGAATGGCTGATGCAAAAAACGCGCACCTACATTTTCACCACCGGCTCGCCCCCGGCGCTGGCGCACGCGCTGCTCGCCAGCCTCGATCTCATCGCCGCGGGCGACGCGCGCCGCGCCCATCTCGCCGCGCTCATCGACCGCCTCGCCGGCAGCCTGGCGCAGAAACGCTGGAAGCTCCTGCCCTCGCGCACGCCGATCCAGCCGCTCATCGTCGGCGACAACGCCGCCGCCCTGGCGCTCGCCGCCACGCTGATGGACGAAGGGCTGTGGGCGCCCGCGATCCGTCCGCCCACGGTGCCCGCCGGCAGCGCGCGGCTGCGCATCTCGCTGTCGGCGGCCCACACGCTGGACGAAGTCGACCGCTTGGCCGAAACCCTCAACCGGCTGGAAGACACGCTATGAGCAGTCCGGGAAAAGGCAAGACGCCATTGCTGTTCCTGCATGGATGGGCCATGACGCCGGCCGTCTGGCAAACGTTGATCGCGGCGCTGGGCGAAAGCGGCCATGCCGCCGCGATCCATGCTCCCGCCCTGCCCGGCCACGGCGCGGACGCGGCCAGCCCCGGAAGAGCCTCCCTCGCCGCTTGGGCCGAAGCGCTTGCTCCCGCCCTGCCCGCCGGGGTCGCGCTCATCGGCTGGTCGCTGGGCGCGCTGCTCGCGCTCGAACTCGCCCGCATCCGGCCCGAGCGCGTCGCCCGCCTGATCCTGATCGGCGCCACGGCCCGCTTCGTCGAATCGACCGATTGGCCGCGCGGGCTGGACGCCGCGACGGTCGAGACTTTCATCAACGGTTACGCCAAGCGCCCGGCGGCCACGCTGCGCCGCTTCCTCGCCCTGCAAACTCTGGGCGACGCCGCCCGCCGCCAGTTGCTCCCCCGGCTCACCGCCGCCTGTGTTCCGCACCCCGATCCCGCCCCGCCCCGCCCCGCGCTCGCCGACGGGCTGCGCATCCTCGCCGCCGCCGATCTCCGCCCCGGCCTCGCGGCCATCGCCCAGCCCGTCCACATCATCCATGGCGCTGGCGATGCGCTGATGCCGCCCGCCGCCGCGCGCTGGCTCGTCGGCGCGCTGCCCCGCGCCCGCCTGACCCTGCTGGAAAACCGTGGTCATGCGTTGCCGCTCTCGAGTCCCGCCGAATGCGCCGCCCTGATTCGCGCGCATCTGGACGCAAACGGCGCTCCGCCGTGACCGCCGCCGATTCCCCCCGCAAGCGCGAAGTCCGCCGCGCCTTCGAGCGCGCCGCCCCGACTTACGACAATGCCGCCCGCGTGCAGCGCGAAGCGGCGGCGCGTCTCTTCGATTTCGCCCGGACGCAGCCCCGCCCCGCCCACGTGCGCCGCCTGCTCGATGCCGGTTGCGGCACCGGACAGGCGCCTTCCGGACTGATGGCGCATTTCCCGCGCGCACACTGCATTGCCGTCGACTTTTCCACCGCGATGCTCGCGCGCGCCCGCGCCTCCGGCATGGCCCCCCTGTGCGCCGACATCGAGCATTTGCCGCTCGCCGATGCCAGTGTCGATCTCTATTGGTCGAGTCTCGCCCTGCAATGGTGCGCCCCGGCGACGGCGCTCGCCGAAGCCGCGCGCGTGCTGGCGCCGGGCGGCGCGGCGTGGATCGCCACCCTTGGCCCGCGCACGCTGCACGAACTGCGCGCCGCCTTCGCCGCCGTAGACGATGCCGCGCACGTCATCGACTTCGCCAGCGCCGGGCATTGGTGCGCTGCCGCGCGCGCCGCCGGTTTTTCCATCCTGTCCGGCGCACAGGAACCGCTCTGCGACCTCGCCGCCGATTTGCGCACGCTCCTTGGTAACATCAAGGCCATCGGCGCGCGCACTATCGGCGAAAAGCGGCGGAAAACGCCGCTTGGCCGCCACGGCTGGCAAACGCTGCAATCCGCTTACGAAACATTTCGCCGCCCCGACGGCGTCCTGCCCGCAACCTATGACCTGATCCTGCTTGCCCTGAGGAAACGCCCATGAATGAGTTCCGCGCCTGGTTCGTCACCGGAACCGATACCGAAGTCGGCAAGACCCTCGCCGCTTGCGTCCTCATCCACGCCGCGCGCGCGCAGGGCTATTTCACCCTTGGCATGAAGCCGGTGGCGGCGGGCGCGGCAAAATGCAACGGCAAGTTCATCAACGAAGACGCCGCCCGCCTGCGCGCCGCCGGCAGTTTCGATCCCGGCATCGAACTCATCAATCCTTACTGCCTGCGCCCCCCGATCGCCCCGCACATCGCGGCCCGGGAAGAAAACGTCCGCATCGAACCCGCGCGCATCAAGCAGGCGTTCACAAGACTGCGCCAGCGTTGCGAGCGCCTGATTGTCGAAGGCGCGGGCGGCTTCCTCGTCCCCCTGGACGAACATATCGACTGCTCGGTCATCGCCCGCGAACTGGGGCTGCCCATCATCCTCGTGGTCGGCACGCGCCTGGGCTGCATCAACCACGCGCTGCTCACCGCCGAAGCCATCGCCAACCGCAACCTGCGGCTGGCGGGCTGGATCGCCAACCGCATCCAGCCCGACATGCCGCACCACGACAGCAACATCACCACCCTGTGCCAGCGCATCGACGCGCCGCTCCTGGGCGCGCTACCCTACGCCCCCGGCGCGGACCCCGCCGAACTGGCACAGTTCATCACACTGCCCGCCTGACGAGCGCTCTCTTCTTTGCGGTGGGTGGATGGGCGTTTCGTTCCTTCGTCCCCTTTTTTTAATCAGCGGCGCTGCGCGCCGGATGGAACGGACTGGATTGCCGCGTCGATTCGCTCCTCGCAATGACGAGGTGGGGGGCGTCCTCGTAATGACGAAGGGGGGAGGCTTTCGCTATGGCGAGAAATTTCTGTTTGTTTTCTTCCCGTGCTATGCTTCACGGCCATGGGCCGATCCGGGCGCGGATATTTCCACACGGAAAACGTGAAAAGACTTGACAAGATGAAATACGGCAACACCAT
>JAIRLA010000058.1 GCA_031259795.1 Azoarcus sp. | reverse complement strand
CAGGAGCAGGAAGCCGTTCCAGCGCGATCCGAGCAGTTCGCCCAGTTCGATTTCCGTTTTGAGGGTACCGGGTTCGGGTTTGGCGGCGGGCATGATTTTTCTCCTGATGTCGATACATGCACGTTACCGCGCGGGGCGGATTCTTGTGAGTGCGAACAGGGCGGATTTTTCGCGCCAGAGTTCGCGGACAATGCGCAACATTTTCTGTATGTACCTCTTGGTCCTGAAGTTTACATAATGCAAATTATGGAACTTTCAGAACTTTTGAAACCTTACTCGCCGGGTAAAATACAAGGCATGGATTCCAGCACGCTTTCGGTTTACGCGCCGCCGCCGTTGTACCCGCTTGACTACGTTTACGTCGATGAAACGATTATCGTGGTTGTCAAGCCCGCCGGATTGCTGTCGGTGCCGGGACGCGGTGAAGAAAGACAGGACTGTTTGCTTGCGCGCGTACGGCTGGATTATCCGGATGCGCTCACCGCGCACCGGCTGGACATGGAAACCTCCGGATTGATCGTGTTCGCGCGCGGCGCGGCGGCGCAGCGGGATTTGAGCATTGCCTTCCAGAATCGCCACGTGCACAAACGTTACATTGCCGTGGTGCATGGATGTGTGATCGAAAACGCCGGACGGGTCGAGGCGCCCATGATCGTCGACTGGCCGAACCGTCCGCGCCAGAAAATTGATTTCGTGCATGGCAGGCCGGCGCTGTCGCTTTATCGCGTGCTTCAGCGCGAAACCGGCCGCACCCGTCTGGAACTCGAACCCGTGACCGGGCGCTCACATCAACTGCGGGTTCACATGTCGTGGCTTGGTCATCCGATCATCGGCGATGGACTTTATGCCCCCTCCCCCGTCCGCATGTTTACTGGCCGCATGTTGCTGCATGCGACGGAACTGCGGTTTGCCCATCCGGCGCACAGCATGCCGCTATCCTTCTCCAGCGCTCCGCCATTCTAGAATTCTGGACGCGCGGCTTGCCCGCCTGCCGGATTCAACGGAAAAAACTGCAATTCCGTGGAAACTCGCGTTCCATCGTCGTTTTCTGGTATTAAACTAACACACGCGCACAAACGAATCCCGCGTGGTTCGTAACCAGCGACATACCGAACAAGGTAGCGAAAAATCACAAAAGGAGAAAGGGATGGAACGCGAATCAATGGAATTCGATGTTTTGATCGTGGGCGGTGGTCCGGCGGGTTTGGGCGCCGCGATCAGACTCAAGCAACTGGCCGCCGAACGTAATCACGAAATATCGGTATGCCTGATTGAAAAAGGCGCCGAGATCGGCGCCCATACCCTATCGGGCGCGGTGATCGACCCCAGATCGCTCTCCGAGCTTTTCCCCGACTGGAAAGAGCGTGGCGCGCCGCTCAATACGGCGGTTACGGGCGATCGGGTGATGTACCTTACCGAAACAAGCGCTTACTCTTTTCCCCCCGCTGTTTTGCCGGACTGTTTCAACAATCACGGTAATTACATCGTGCGCATGGGTAATGTCAGCAAGTGGATGGGGGAACAGGCGGAGGCGATGGGGGTGGAGATCTACCCGGGCTTTGCCGGCGCGGACGTGCTCTACGACGACAATGACGCGGTCAAGGGCGTGGTCACCGGCGACATGGGCGTGACCCGTGATGGCGCGCCCGGCCCCAACTATCAGCCGGGCATGGAACTGCACGCCAAATACACCCTCTTCGCCGAAGGCTGCCGCGGTCATCTGGGCAAGCGCCTCGAAGAAAAATACAACCTGCGCGAAGGCGCCGATCCACAGACCTTTGGCATAGGCATCAAGGAGCTGTGGGAAGTCCCCGTCGCCAATCACCGCCCCGGCCTGGTGGTGCACACCGCCGGCTGGCCGCTGACCCAGGATGTCTATGGCGGGGCGTTTCTCTACCATCTCGAAGAAAACCTGATCGAAATTGGCTTCGTGGTGGGCCTCAATTACAGCAATCCCTTTTTGTCGCCATTCGAAGAGATGCAGCGCCATAAAACCCATCCCGAAATCAACAAATTCCTCGAAGGCGGCAAAAGGCTGGCTTATGGGGCGCGCGCCATCGCCACGGGCAACATCCAGAGCCTGCCCCGGCTGGTATTTCCGGGCGGCGCGCTGATCGGAGACGATGCGGGGTTCCTCAACGCCGCGCGGATCAAGGGCAATCACACCGCGATCAAGTCGGGCGCGCTCGCGGCGGAGGCCACGTTCGATGCTCTCGTCGCCGGTCGCCAGCGCGACGCCCTGACCGCCTTCCAGGTCGCATTCCGCGATTCGTGGCTCTATACCGAGTTGTACAAAACACGCAACTTCAAGCCTTTCATGAAGATGTCCTTCTGGCTCGGTTCCAGCCTGTTCGGCATGGATCAGAAGCTTTTCTTTGGCAAGGCGCCCTGGACGTTGTCCAACCACTGCGACTACGACAAACTCAAGCCCGCGGCCGAGAGCAAGAAGATCGACTATCCCAAGCCCGACGGCGTGTTGACCTTCGACCGTTTGTCATCGGTTTTCCTTTCCAACACCAACCACGAGGAAGACCAGCCTTGCCACCTGCGGCTGAAGGACCCCGAAGTGGCGATCGCCGTCAATCTGGACGTTTATGATTCGCCCGAACAGCGCTACTGTCCCGCCGGGGTATACGAGATCGTGCGCGATGGCGACAACGGCGCGCCGCGTCTCCAGATCAACAGCCAGAATTGCCTGCACTGCAAGACCTGTGACATCAAGGATCCGACCCAAAACATCGACTGGGTGACGCCGCAAGGTGGCGAAGGTCCGATTTATCAGGGCATGTAAACAATAGCCAATAGCGAGAGCATCTGGCCGAACGGGGAAGACCGCCCTGCCCTCTTCCCCGTTCGATCGTTTACACACACGAACGCCTTGGCGTGTTTTGTTGCAGTAGCTTCGAGTCTTATAGAAGACATATAATATCAATTCCGGTGCGAGAAGATCCTCCACCGGCTCCCCCGTCACCATCACCCCCCGACCGGAAGGAAATCTACCATGCTTGAAGCTTACCGTGCCCATGTCGCCGAGCGCGCCGCGCTTGGCATTCCGCCACTGCCCTTGTCGAAGCAGCAGACCGCCGAACTCATCGGCCTGCTCAAGAATCCGCCCAAGGGAGAAGAAGTCTTCCTCGTGGATTTGCTCACCCATCGCGTGCCCGCCGGGGTAGACGACGCCGCCAGGGTGAAAGCCGCGTTCCTCGCCAGGATCGCCAAGGGGGAAGAATCCTGTGCGCTCGTCTCC
>JAIRLA010000088.1 GCA_031259795.1 Azoarcus sp. | reverse complement strand
GAGTATGGGGAAAACGCTTGTACCCCATCAGGCAGCGCTTTCATCCCTGCTGACAATGAACTTATGCAATAAACATTGACCGTCGCTAGCTATTTCGGGTTGTGTAGATACCTATGCCCCCGCAGGGGGGAGAGGGCTAGGGAGAGGGGGGGGCCAACCATGCGGAGCGAAGCGACTCTGTTTTCTTTGCGGCGGGGCGTGGACGGGCGTTTCCCCTTTTTAATCAGCGGCGCTGCGCGCCGGATGGTTGGAAGCCCTCTCCCGGCCTTCGGCCACCCTCCCCCGCAAGCGGGGGAGGGGAGTTAATTCTTTGGGCTTGGTTTTTCCAAAGGATTCCCCATGCCCAAAGAATTCCCCATGCCCAAAGAATTCCCCATGCCCAAAGAATTCCCCTCGCCCCCCGCAGGGGGGAGAGGGCTAGGGAGAGGGGGGGGCCAACCATGCGGAGCGAAGCGACTCTGATTTCTTTGCGGCGGGGCGTGGACGGGCGTTTCCCCTTTTTAATCAGCGTCGCTTCGCTCCGTTTGGTTGGAACTGGATTGCCGCGTCGCTTCGCTCCTCGCAATGACGAGGGGGGGGGGAAGTTTTGGTTGGAACTGGATTGCCGCGCCGCTGATGAACGCGGGCCGGAGGGAAGACAGGCGGGGGCGCGTCAGGACAGGAACGGCAGGGCGAGGAAGAGGGCGGTGATGGTCTTGCCGTCGGTGATGCGGCCGTCGCGTATCGCTGTTACGGCTTCGCCCGGGGTGAAGGCGAGTAGTTCGAGGAATTCGCCTTCGTCCCATTGTTGGCCGGTCTCGTGCAGGCCGCGGGCGAGGAAGATTTCGATGTGTTCGTCGGAGTAGCCGATGCATGGGTGCATGACGCCAAGGCGACGCCAGTCGGCGGCCTTGAATCCGGTTTCTTCGCGCAGTTCCCGGCGGGCGGCGGCGAGGGGTTCTTCGCCGGGGTCGATTTTGCCGGCGGGCAGTTCGAGAAAGGCGCGCCGCAGGGGGTGGCGGAATTGGCGCTCGAAGATGATGCGCCCGTCCGCGTGTTGCGCGATCACGGCCACCGCGCCGGGGTGGCGGATGTATTCCCGCAATACTTCGCGGCCATCGGGCAGGCGCACGCGGTCGCGGTCGACTTTCAGCAGGATGCCATCGAAGACCCGCCGCGCTTGCAGGCAGGTCTCTTGCAGGGGATCGTTTGGTTTTTCGACGCTGCTCATTTTATGTCCTCCTCTTTTTTCGCCGCGCGACCGCGGTTGCCGCGCCACAGGTAGCGGTAGACGAAGCCGGGAAAGGCGAATACGGCAAACAGGCACAGGGTGGTGACGTAGAAGGGCCAGCCTTGCGGGTAGACGGCGCCGTAGGCGCTTTGTTCGAGCGCGGCGGCGAAGATGCCCACCATGAGGTAGAGGAGGAGGAGTTCCAGCAGCCGCCAGCCGAATGCTTTTTGTCCATGGGCGGGCGGGATCATGAACAGTATCCGCTCGAAGAGGAAAGGCAGGTTGGCGGCCACGAAGGCCAGCCCCGGTACGATCCAGTCCGCGGTGTTGCTCGCCATGCGCGCGCCGCTCTTCAGCCGCCGACGATGGAGGTGCGCATGGCCTGCGCGCACAGGGCGAACAGCATTTCCGGCGCGAGTCCGAGCGCGGCGATGGCGAGGCCGTTGACCGAGAGCATGATTTGCATGCCCGCCGGGGCTTGCAGGGGGGCGTTGCCGGCGGGTTCATCGAAGTACATGAGTTTGACGATGCGCAGGTAGTAGAAGGCGCCGATCAGCGACATCACGATTGCCAGCGCCGCGAGCCAGTAGTGCCCGGCGGCGATGGCGGACTGGAGGACGGCGAATTTGGCGAAGAAGCCGATGAAGAAGGGGATGCCCGCCATGGAGAACATGACGAACAGCATGAGTATGGCGAACCACGGGCTGCGGCGGTTCAGTCCTTTGAAGTCTTCGATGTTTTCGGCCTCGAAACCGGCGCGCGACAGGAGGATGACCATGCCGAAGGCGGCGAGGCTCATGAGTACGTAGGCGATGACGTAGAACAGGGCGCCGCCGTAGGCATCGGTGGCCAGGCCGTTTTGGCCTTCGACAACGCCGGAGAGTAGTCCGAGCAGCATGAAGCCCATGTGCGAGATGCCGGAATAAGCCAGCATGCGCTTGATGTTGTGCTGCGCCAGGGCGGCGAGGTTGCCGAGGATGAGGGAGGCGGCGGCGACGAGCATCAGCATGGTTTGCCAGTGCGCGGCAAGGCCGGGCAAGCCGCCCGGCAGCAGCCGCGCGGCGAGGGCGAGGGCGGCGAATTTGGGGGCGGTGGCGAGGATGAGGGTGACGGCGGTGGGGGCGCCCTGATAGACATCGGGGGCCCACATGTGGAAGGGCACGACGCCGAGCTTGAAGGAGATACCGGCCACGAGGAAGACGAGGCCGAGGAGCAGTACGGGTTCGCGGGCCGATTGGCCGCTCACGGCCTGTGCGATGGCGGGCAGTTCCAGCGCGCCCGTGGCGCCGTAGATCATGGACATGCCGTAGAGCAGCAGGCCGGAGGCGAGCGCGCCGAGGACGAAGTATTTCATCCCGGCTTCGGTGGAGCGCGCCGCGTCACGGTCGAAGGCCACGAGCGCGTAGAGCGACAGCGACATCATTTCGAGGCCGATGTAGAGCGTCAGCAGGTGGTTGGCGGCGATCATCACCATCATGCCCAGCGTCATCAGGATGGCGAGCAGGTAGTATTCGGGGCGATCGAGCCGGCGCGCGGCGAGCCAAGCGCGTCCGTAGAGGAGGGCGATCGCCATGGCGAGGTAGACCGCCAGTTTGAGCAGGCCGCCGAGGAGGTCGTGGACGAAGGTTCCGTTGAAGGTGTGGCGGGCGTCGACGCCGAGGGTCAGCAGGGTGGCGAACGCCGCCGCGGCCAGGGTGATTTGCGCGAGCGCGTAGGCGAGGGGGCGCGCACAGCCGCGCGCGAAGGCCGTCGCCAGCATGAGCGCCAGCGCCATGAGCGCGACGAGGATTTCCGCCGTCGCCGGGTAGAGTTCGGGGGCCACGAAGTTCATTTTCTGGATGTCCGTCAGGGCCGCGCCTGCTCAGGGGCGCGGGGTGAGCTTGCCGGCGGCGACATGCTCCAGGAGTTGATCCACCGAGGCGTGCATGACTTCGGTGAAGGGGAAGGGGTAGAGGCCCATGGCCAGCACGCAGGCGGCGAGAACCGCGAGGATGAGGAATTCGCGCGCGCCGATGTCGGCGAGACCGGCGACTTGTTCGTTGGCGACGGCGCCGAACACGACGCGCTTGTACATCCACAGCGTATAGGCCGCGCCGAGGACCAGGGTGGTCGCCGCGAGCAGCCCGATCCAGAAGTTGTACTGCACCGCGCCGAGGATGACGGTGAATTCGCCGACGAAGCCGCTGGTGGCGGGCAGCCCGGCGTTGGCCATGGCGAAGAGCATGAAGAAGGCGGCGAATTTCGGCATGGTGTTCACCACGCCGCCGTAGTCGGCGATCTGGCGCGAGTGCATGCGGTCGTAGAGCACGCCGATACAGAGGAACATCGCGGCGGAGACGAAGCCGTGCGAAATCATCTGGATCAGCGCGCCTTCGAGGCCGAGTTGGTTGTGCATGAAAAAGCCCAGGGTCACGAAGCCCATGTGGGAGATCGAGGAGTAGGCGACCAGCTTTTTCATGTCGGTCTGCGCCAGTGCGACGAAGCCGATATAGACCACGGCGACGAGCGACAGGGTGATGACCAGCGGCGCCCAGACCACGGCGGCGTCCGGCGCGATCGGCAGGGAGAAGCGCACGAAGCCGTATGCGCCGAGTTTCAGGGCGATGGCCGCCAGCGCCACCGAGCCGCCGGTGGGCGCTTCAACGTGGGCGTCGGGCAGCCAAGTGTGTACCGGCCACATCGGCACTTTGACGCCGAAAGCGGCGAGGAAGGCGAAGAAGATCAGCGATTGCGCCGTCATGCCCAGGCCGGTGTGGCGCCAGGCGAGGATATCGAAGCTGTGCGAGACGTTGTAGAGATAGAGCAGCGCCAGCAGCATCAGCAGCGAACCGGCGAGGGTGAAGAGGAAGAATTTGATCGCGGCATGGACGCGGTTGGGGCCGCCCCATATCCCGATGATGAGGTAGAGCGGAATGAGCGAGGCTTCAAAGAAGACGTAGAACAGCACGCCATCGAGGGCCGCGAAGATGCCATTCATCAGCCCGGACATGATGAGGAAAGCGGCCATGTATTGCGCGACCCGGCTCTGGATGATCCGCCAGCCCGCGAGCACGACCACGATGGTGATGAAAGCGTTGAGCAGGATGAACCACAGCGAGATGCCATCGATGCCGAGGGCGTAGTGGATATTGAAGTGGGCGATCCAGGGGGCCTGTTCCCTGAATTGCATCGCCGCGCTGGCGGCATCGAACCGGATATAGAGCGGGAGGGTCACGGCGAAGCCGAGGATCGCCGCCAGCAGCGCCACGGTGCGCGCCATCCGGGCATTGCGGTCGGGGCCGGTCGCGAGCGTCAACAAGCCGCCGAGGATCGGTATCCAGATCGCCAAGCTGAGGAAGGGGATGTCCGTCATCGTTGTTTTCCGTTCTGTGCGCCGTCCATGGCGCGTTCGCTCACGCGCTCGCCGCCGCCATTGTTGCCGCTGTCGTTGCCGCTGTCCATCCGCCCCTCATCAGCCGCGCACGATCCAGAAGGTGAGCAGGATGAACACCCCGGCGATCATGGTGAAGGCGTATTGATAAAGGTGTCCGGTCTGGAAGAAGCTCATCATGCGCGCGGCGAACACCACCAGCCTCGAAGCGCCCGCCACGCCGACGCCATCGATCAGCCCCTGATCGCCCCTGCGCCACAATTCTCCGCCGAGCAGGCGCGCGCCGCCGGCGAAGACGACTTCGTTGAAGCGGTCGAAGTAGTATTTGTTTTCCAGCACGGTATCGAGCGCGGCGAGGCGGCGTTGCAGGATGGCGGGCCAGCCGGGCCGCAGCATGTAGAGCGCCCACGCCGCCGCGACGCCGAGAAGCGCCAGCCAGAAGGGCGCGCCCGTCAGGCCGTGCAGCGCCATCGCCCATCCGCCGTGGAAAGATTGCGCCATCTCCCCGAGGGCGGGATGATGGTCGCCGACGAAGATCGCCTCGCCGAACCAGTCGCCGAAAAGCAGCGGCTCGATAGTGAAGAGGCCGATCAACACCGAAGGAATCGCCAGCAACACCAGGGGCAGCGTCACCACCAGCG
>JAIRLA010000010.1 GCA_031259795.1 Azoarcus sp. | reverse complement strand
GAGCATCATTCAGATCGCTGCAACTGTCGGTGGCACAGTAATTGGCGCCGAACCGTCCCTTCACCTCTACCAACTGTCCATTCCCTGCAATGGCGCGACAGGCGTGGAATCCGCCGTCGCCACGTTGGCGGCGACCAAGGGGGTTGTCGCCGCCAGTTCGAATTTCATGTTGAAACTCGCTGCGATAACGCCGAATGACAATTTTTACGCCAACCAATGGGCGCTGCAGCATGTTCGCGCCGATGAAGCTTGGCTGATTGCTCGTGACAACAGGATAGAGTCGGACAGAACCGGACAGGGAAAATGGCTGGCGGGATTCTGTACCGGCGGCGCGGAGCGCCATCTCCCATTTGCCCCTGCCGCCCGCGCCTGCGACAATCACGCCTTTCTCCCCGTGGCGACCAACATCATGTCCACACACGACGCCGACCTCCTCCCCGCTCTCCAGGACGAAAATCACATCATCGCCGAACGGCGCGAAAAGCTCGCGCAGTGGCGCGCCAGCGGACAGGCGTATCCGAACGATTTCGCGCGCGAGAACACCGCCGGCAAACTCGACGAACTCTATGGCGACAAGGACGCCGAAGCGCTGGAGGCCACTCCCGTCGCGGTGAAAGTGGCCGGAAGGATCATGCTCAAGCGCCTCATGGGCAAGGCGAGCTTCGTCACCATCCAGGATTTGTCCGGCAGACTCCAGCTTTACGTGGGGCTCGACGCGGTCGGCGAGGAGGTGTATGCCGACTTCAAGCGCTGGGACATCGGCGACATCGTCGGCTGTGCCGGTACGCTGTTCAAGACCCGCACGGGCGAACTGACCGTCAAGGCCGAGACCCTGCGCCTGCTCACCAAGAGCCTGCGCCCGCTGCCCGACAAGTTCCACGGACTCACCGATACCGAAGCCAAGTACCGGCAGCGCTACGTCGACCTCATCATGAGCGAGGCTTCGCGCTTTACCTTCGCCGCTCGCAGCCGGCTGGTGCAATCGCTCCGCAACTACATGACCGGGCATGGTTTTCTCGAAGTCGAGACGCCGATGATGCACCCGATCCCCGGCGGCGCGGCGGCCAGGCCGTTCGTGACCCATCACAACGCGCTCGACATGGAACTCTACCTGCGCATCGCCCCCGAGCTTTATCTCAAGCGCCTGGTCGTGGGCGGTTTCGAGAAGGTATTCGAGATCAACCGCAATTTCAGGAACGAGGGGCTTTCGTCACGGCACAACCCCGAATTCACCATGATGGAATTCTACGAAGCCTACGCGAACCATCGTTCGGTGATGGATTTCACCGAAGGACTCATCCGCCATGCCGCGCGCGAGGCGCTCGGCGTCGAAACGTTCGCCTACCAGGGGCGCGAGCTCGACCTTTCCACGCCATTCGCCCGCCTCACCATTACCGGGGCGATCCGCAAGTACCACCCCGGCTTCACCGAGGCGCAGCTTGCCGATCCGGCATGGCTGGCGCGAAAAATCCGCGACTTCGGCGAAACGGTCAAGCCGGGCGGCATCGGCAGCCTGCAACTGCAATTGTTCGAGGTGTCGACCGAAGCCGGATTGTGGGAGCCAACCTTCATCATCGACTATCCGGTGGAAGTCTCGCCGCTGGCGCGCGCCTCCGACCGCGATCCCGAAATCACCGAACGTTTCGAGCTTTTCATCGTCGGGCGCGAAATCGCCAATGGATTCTCCGAACTCAACGATCCCGAAGACCAGGCCGCCCGCTTCCGCGCCCAGGCCGCGGCCAAGGACGCTGGCGACGAGGAGGCGATGTACTACGATGCCGACTACATCCGCGCCCTCGAATACGGGCTGCCCCCCACCGGCGGCTGTGGCATCGGCATCGACCGTCTGGCGATGCTGCTGACCGACAGTCCCGCGATCCGCGATGTCATTCTGTTCCCGCAAATGCGCGGCGAATGAACGGAAACGCGCACGCACAATAAAACAAGGAGCGCACGATGGAACAAATATCCCACGAAGATTTCCCCCCCCCCCGCCCGGACGAACTCGCCGCGCTCGACAGGCTGGTACAGATCGCCAACTCGAATACGCCCGCCGGCTCCATGGCCCACGGAAGCACGCACCAGAGCATGATCGTCGCGGATTTCCTGCTGGCGTGGTGGGATTGCGTGAATTGCGGCCATTTCGACCTCACCAGCCTGTGGGCGGTCGATGCCGAAACCGTGGCCGACATGCAAACGGTTTTCGCCATGATCGCCCGCGTTCGCGTCTACCCCGATTCGCTGGGCTATCAGGAGGCTTTCAAGGCGATCATGAAAAACTGGCGGCGCGCGCTGGAAGAAGAAGAGCAAGAAGAGCAGGCGACGACGGATGGCGGCGATGCGCCGGCGGCGCGGTAGCCTGACCCGCTATTTCCCGTCCAGCGGCGCCAATCGGGTTTTGGCCTGAATCCGTATCGACGATCATCCTTGCGGGGGAAAAGCCAGGCGGCGGCATGTACGCTGGCAGTCCGATCCGCCGGGAAGATCGGGCGCGCGCGAAAACACAGAAACTCGCACTGCGGTATGCGTTTGCGGATTCAATAGTCCGGACACCCGGGAGTTCTATGAAAACTTATTAATATTTTATTAACATTCGTCTGGACAGCAGGTAGAATTTTCTCTTTCTTCCAATAAAATCTCATGATTGGAGTGGGACTCGCGCCATGCTGAACGATCTAGTCGAATCCGCTTATCGGATGTTCGCGGTTTATCCGGCCCCGGAAGACTTGGGCTGCTCTTACGCGCTCTCCAAACTCGGCGAAGGCCAGTCCCGCCTCAAGGCGCTGGCGGTGCGGGACATCCCCGACGAGCTTCTGTGGCACTATCACTTCACCGCCCATGCCGAAAAGACGCCGGTGGCGGAAATCAAGCATTTCCTGCCCCGCTATCTCGAAATCGTCAGCCGTTTCCAGTTCAAGCATTTCTGGACTGAAATCGCCCTGAGCCACCTGATATTCGCCGGCAGCACCTGGACGGCGGAAGAACGGGCGCTGCTCGAAACCTGGGCGCGGGCGTTCTTCGCGCATTGCCTGTCGCGCTATTACGACCGCGAGCTTTTCCCGGACGCGCCATATATCGAGAACATCGTCGATATCATCATCATGCTCGCGCATGGCGCTTTCGATGTGCCCCCCCTGCTCGACGACTGGCGCAAGGATAACCGCCTTTCCGCCCTCCTGCATTTCAAGGATCTGCTGCTCTGGGGGTTCAACAAGGATATGAACGCGCTGGAGAACTCCTTCGCGGAAGATGACCAGGCGCTTCTCGAAACTCTGTCGGATTGGGTGCGGCAACCGGGCGTGGCCGCGCACTTCGTCGAGGCGTGCGACAAGGCCATCGCCAGCCCCGAACCCATCCTCGCCATGGCAAACGGCTTCCATGCCGGACGCACCCACCTCGAAGAACTGAAAATCGTGCGCCAGCGCCTCGGGCCGCAGCGGCAAGGCTCGTTGGAACAGCCCCCTCTCCGGCGGGCCGCTTCTTCACGGAGGAAGGCTGGTCGGGAGGGGGGTCAAATCTCCGGAGCGAAGCGGCGCTGATATGACCTTCGCGCACCGGGGGGCGGTCAGCGCCGTTTGAACAGCGACTCCCCCCTCGTCCTTGCGAAAGGCCCCCCCACTGCGTCATTGCGTGGGCCGCAGGCCCGCGGCAAGCCAGTTCGGTTCATCCGGCGCAAAGCGCCGCTGATGTTCAAGCTCCGCCTTGCTTTGATAGCGCTTCCCGCGCGCCTCGATCGCGCGCGCGAACTCGGCGACGACCCTGTTTTCACTGGAAAGCGCGACCTGTTCATAGAGGGAAGGCGCGGGGGCTTCGGTCATGCAATCAGCGGATTGCGCGTCCGCAGAGCGGGGAAATGGCTGAAATCGCGGTCGGCGCTCCACAATTCGTAGACGCCGTGCGAGAGACACAAAGCGGCGATGCGGGCATCGTGTACTGTGGGGCCTTGCAGTTTTGCATCGACAATCAAATCGCGTAGCCGAGGCCAATACGTTTCGTCTTCCGACAAGAGGCATAGCGTCGGCGATTCCATCCAGGCTTCGATTTGTCCAAGCGCCGCGTCGACGGGAGACGGCGGTGTAAAAATGCGTGGGTGGGTCACGACGGCATAGAACTCATGCAGGCAGGGCCAGGGAATGGCCCAGATTCCCTTGCCTTCCGCCAACGTGGCGACAAGCTTTGCCGCCGCCGCATGGAAAGGGGTTTCCGGTCGATGGGCGTACACCAGCAAATTGGTGTCCAGCGCGATCATTTGTCGTTGCCGTACAGTGGCTTTACCGGGTAGATGGCGTCGCGGATTTGTTCCCAACTGACATTCTGGAACTCGGGAACCAAGCCGCCGCCGCGGAAACTGCCGTCACGCAGCTTGAATGCCGGCCTGTTTTTTTTGTCCTCCAGCACGCGGCGCAGCCCCATTTCGATGAGCGCCTTTAGTGTCATGTGTTCGGCTTGCGCGTAACGCCGCGCTTCGGCGATGAGACTGGGTGAAATTTCGACGGTGGTTTTCATGCGGACGCCCCTTTTCTTGCGATATGGGTTCCCATATTAGCGCGTGACGCGCGGCCCGGCAATGCTGGCAGCGTGTTTCATAGCGCCTCCCCGAAGAGTCCAGGTCATCCTGGATCGGTAGGGGCACGGCGTGCCGTGCCCTTGTCCGTGTCCTCATCCACGCCCGTCGCATCCCTCGACAGGGCACGGCACGCCGTGCCCCTACGGATATCCGTTGTGTTGTCGCAAGGAAACAGCGCGTTCAATTCCGGTTCGATAAGGTTGTCGATATGGTTCATGGTTCCCCCCCGTAGGGGCACGGCGCGCCGTGCCCTTGTCCGTGCCCTCATCCGCGCCCGTCGCATCTCCCGACAGGGCGCAACGCGCCGGGGCCGGTCAGCGCCGTTTGCCGAGAATGGAGCCGAGCAGGCCGCGCAGGATGGCGCGGCCTATTTGCGAGCCGATGGCGCGGGCCGCTGATTTCGTCATGGCTTCCATGGCGCTTTCCCGGTTGCCGCCGTTGCGGCGCGGGGGGCGCGGTTCGTTTGCGGGAACGTCCGGGACGTTTTGCCGCGCCTTGAGTTTTTCATAAGCGGATTCGCGGTCT
>JAIRLA010000176.1 GCA_031259795.1 Azoarcus sp. | reverse complement strand
GCCCCACCAATGGTTCGACACCCCCAACGTCCGGTTTTTCACCATCGACGACTTCGAGATCCTGTGCGGGAAATGCGGCATCGCCATCCGCAAGCGGCTGGCCTTCGACGAAGGCAGGCTCATCGTCGACGAGCCGAACTTCCTTGCCAGCGTGGCGGTGTACCGCCTCGGGCGGGACTGAGGCGACAAGGATTCGCGCGGCGATCCCGCGTCGCCCGTACAACCCGCATGAGACGCTGTCCGCCTCATGCTCATGGGGATATGGAAAAGGAAAAGGAAACGCCCCTCCTTTTGGAGAATGTACAGCCAGGGAGGCGGGGAGGCTTTCGCAACGGTCCGTCCCGCGCGTTGTCTTGCGGACGGGATTTCAGGACAAGCCGGGCCGGGCGGCGAGAATCCGCTCCGCTTTTCGCTTCATCGTTTTCCCGAGCGCCGCCGCGATCGCTTCCGCGGAAAAGTCCCGCGTGACCAGGCGCATGAATTGCCATAGCGCATCGACATCCCCCATGGCGCGATGTCGCGTCGAGCAAACGAGTCCATGCCGCGCGATCAGGGCATCGAGTCCATGACGGTGGTGGCTGGGGTAAAGTCTGCGGGCGAGTTTGAGCGTGCACAGCATCGGCGGATCGAAAGGCCGTCCGAGCGCCCGGAAGGCGTGGCGCAGGAAGGCATGGTCGAAATGGGCATTGTGGGCGACGAACACGTGGTCGGCCAGTTGTTCGGCCACCGTGTCCGCCACGGCGGCAAACGGCGGCGCGCTGGCGACCATGGCGTCGGAGATGCCGATGAGGCGCACGAGCAGGGGCGGAATCGCCCGTTCCGGGTTGACGAGACTTTGCCAGCGTCCTGTCTCCCGGCCGTTTTCGACGCGAAGAATGGCAATCTCGGTGATGGCGTCGCCCCCCGGGCGCGTGCCGGTGGTTTCGAGATCGACGAAAGCCATTCGGGATGGCAACCCCGCCAGCCCGTTCAAGCGCTTTCAGTGGAAATTGTCATAGTAATAAGGTCTGACCGGCGCCTGCGCGGCTTCAAAGGCGCGCCGCGCTTCCGCATCCTGCGGCTTGTCCCACCACAGGGCGCGCCCCGTGCGTTGCACCTCGCGCTCTTCGGGATGTCGCTTCAGCCATTCGCGCATGAAAAGGGTGTATTCAGATTCGTAGGGTTTGGGCATGGCGGCTTTCCTTTTCGTGACAGACAGGGAGAGACGGATGGCAAACGCCGTTGATACTACCACCCGGCGCGCTTTCGGCTTGAGGATTTCCTGTCTGGCGGAACTCTTCCACGCAACGCTCGTGGCATATTTCCGCGTCTTTGCCGTTTGCCGGGCGGTTTTCTCCGCCGCATTCTATCCCGAATCAGCGCGACCGCCCTTCCCAAATCTTCTGCAAACGTTTCACCGACACCGGCATCGGCGTTTTCAGCGCCTGCGCATAAAGTCCGACGCGCAATTCTTCGAGTAGCCAGCGGAAGGATTCCAGTTCGGGATCGGCGACCCCGGCGCGGCGGCGGGCGGACATCTCGCGCGCCCAGGGCTGCGCCAGCTTCCGCCATTCCGCCATGGATCTGGCATCGCGCGCGGGGTCTTCGCGCAGTTTGTCGAGGCGCAGCGCGGCGGCCTTGAGATAGCGCGGGAAATGGGCGAGGCGCTCCCAGCCGAAGGCGAGCAGGAAGTCGGCGGGCAGGAGCGCGGCAAGCTGCGCGCGCACATCGGCCACGGCGTCGGGGAACGCCTTGTCGAGCGCGGCGAGGCGCTTTTGCAGCGCGGCGCGCTCCGTCGCCAATTGCGCGGCGAGACGCATGAACTCCTGCGCCACCAGCACGAGGCGCGGACGCGCCTCCTGACAGCGGCGGGCAAAAGTTTCGGCGTCGGCGGGCAAAGGATCGCCGAGACAGCAGCGCGCCAGCGCCGCTTCGACGAGCCGCGTCTTGAGTTCGGCCTCGCCGCCGAAATCGCGGTATTGCAGGGCAAGCTCGCGCAACCCCGGCAGGCGTTCGATCGCCTTCGCCTGATCCTTGAGCGCGAGGGCGAAAAGCCGCGCCAGCCCCCGCCTGTGCAGGCGCGCCGCCTCCTCGGGCGTATCGCAGGGACGGATCGAGACGCTGTCGCCATCGTCATGGAGCGCCGGGAAACCGATGACATCACGCCCGCCGATGCGCAACTCGATCAATTCGGGCAGCGCGCCGAAAGTCCAGGCGGTCAGGCCGGCCGCCGGGGCCATGCCGCCGCCGTCCGCGCCCGCACGGACATCGTCTCCGGCGGGCGCATCCCCGCGCTTGCCGGAGCCGTTCCCGAGCGCCGCCGCCTCGAAGCTCGACGCTACTTGCGCCTTCAGCTTCGCGCGCAATTCATTCAACTGGCGCGACTGGCCGAGCACGCGGCCATGCTCGTCGACAACGCGAAAATTCATGAAGCAATGCGGCGGCAGGTTTTCCGGACGAAAGCTCTCCAGCGGCAGCTTGAGATGGACGCGCTCCTCGACAAAATGCTGGAGCGCCTTGAGCAACGGGCCGTCGCCATCGAGTTCGCCCGCCCCGGCGGCGGCCGCGAACGCCGCCGCGCTATCGGCGAGCGGTTGCAGGCGATGGCGGATCTTCTGCGGCGCGCTCTTCATCAGCGCCAGCGCCTTTTCCTCCAGCAACCCCGGCGTCAGCCATTCGCAGCGCGGCGCCGGAATCTGGTTGAGCATCGCCAGCGGCACGGTAAGAGTCACGCCATCGTCGCCCGCGCCGGGATCGTGGCGGTAGGCGAGCCGGAGCTTTTGCCCGAGCACTTCGAGCGCGGGCGGAAAGCGTTCGCTGGTCACGCCCTCGGCCTCGTGGCGCATCAACTGCTCGCGCGAAAGATAGAGAAGCCGCGGCGACGCCTGCTCGGCCTGCCGCCGCCAGTGCTCGAAGGCGGCGAGGTCGACGATGTCGGCGGGAATCTTGCTGTCGTAGAAGGCTTCGATCAGGGTTTCATCGACCAGCACATCGGGGCGGCGGGTTTTGTGCTCCAAGCGTTCGATGTCGGCCACGAGCTTGCGATTGTGAGTGAGGAAAGCCATCGCCCGCGCCGGGCCTTCAGCGATTTCACCGGCGACCAGCCCCTCGCGGATGAAAAGTTCGCGGCACAGCGCCGGGTCGGTGTCGCGGTAGGCGACGCCCCGGCGCGGCCAGATCGTCAAGCCATGGAGCACGCCGCGCTCCCAAGCGCGCACACTGCCGGCGCTTTTCGACCAGTGCGGCTCGAACACCTGCCGCCGGATCAAATGCCCGCCGACTTCCTCCACCCATTCCGGCTCGATGCGGGCGAGACACCTGCCGAAAAGGCGCGAAGTCTCGACCTGTTCGGCGGCCATGATCCACTTGCCCGCCTTTTTCGCCAGCATCGACCCCGGATGCGGCCAGAAGCGGATGCCGCGCGCCCCGAGATAGCTGCCCGCCTGCGCCCCGCCCGTCTCTTCCGCCTTGCAACCGATATTGCCCAGCAGCCCGGCGAGCAGCGACTTGTGGATGGCTTCGTAATGGGCGGGAACGATATTGATCGTCCAACCGTGCTCGACGCACAGGACGTGCAATTGCGCATGCACGTCGCGCCACTCGCGCATGCGCGCATACGAAAGAAAATGGCGGCGGCACCACTGCTTTTGCTGGTTGCCGGACTCGTGGCGCTGCACCTCGCCCCACGCCTTCCACAAATGCCAGTACCAAAGAAATTCGGATTGCCGATCCTGCTCCGCGCCGCGAAAGCGCGCGTGCGCCTCCCCCGCCGCACCGGGGTTTTCCTGCGGGCGCTCGCGCGGGTCCTGCACCGAGAGCGCGGCGGCGATCACCAGCGCCTCGTCCAGCGCCCCGCGCTCGCGCGCCGCCAGCATCATGCGCCCGATGCGCGGATCGAGCGGCAGCTTCGCCAGTTCGCGCCCGATGGGCGTGAGCGCCCGCGCCGCCTCGCCGCCCTCCTCGCCGATCGCCCCCAACTCGGCCAGCAGCGTATAGCCGTCGCCGATCAGCTTCGCGCCGGGCGGATCGATGAAAGGAAAATCCTCGACGACCCCCAGCCCGAGCGCCTTCATGCGCAGAATCACCCCGGCGAGCGACGAACGCAGAATCTCGGGATCGGTATGCGCGGGGCGGCGGTTGAAATCATCCTCGCCATAGAGGCGCAAGCAAATGCCGTCCATCACCCGCCCGCAGCGCCCGGCGCGCTGGCGGGCCGAAGCCTGCGATATCTTCTCGACCCGCAACTGCTCCACCTTATTGCGCGGCGAATAACGCTTGACGCGGGCCAGCCCCGTATCGACCACATAGCGCACCCCCGGCACGGTCAGCGAGGTTTCGGCCACATTCGTCGCCAGCACCACCCGCCGCCCGCCCGAGGGCGCGAACACCCGCGCCTGCTCCCGCGCCGACTGGCGCGCAAACAGCGGCAGAATCTCGCTGCCGGGCAGGAGCCTGGCCTTGTGCAGGGCCTCGGCGGCCTCGCGGATCTCGCGCTCGCCGGGCAGGAAGACGAGCACATCGCCGGGACCGTGGCGCTGCGCCTCGTCGACAGCGTCGACCAACGCATCGTAAAGATCGCGGCGGCCCGCCGCCCCTTTGGCCGCCCGCGCGCGCGCCCCCTCGCCGTCTTCCTCCATCACCGGGCGGTAACGCAGCTCGATCGGATACAGCCTGCCGGAGACCTCGATCACCGGCGCGGCCGCCCCGCCGGCATCGGCGAAATGGCGAGCGAAGCGCTCGGCATCGAGCGTGGCCGAAGTGATGATGAGCTTCAGATCGGGCCGGCGCGGCAGCAAAGTCTTGAGATAACCAAGCAGGAAGTCGATATTGAGCGAACGCTCGTGCGCTTCATCAATGATGATCGTGTCGTAGGCGGAGAGCAGCGGATCGCCCTGCGTTTCGGCGAGCAAAATGCCGTCCGTCATCAGCTTGACGTAGCACTCCGCGCCACTGCGGTCGGTGAAGCGGATTTTGTAGCCGACCGCCCGCCCGAGCGGGCTGCCGAGTTCCTGCGCGATGCGCGCCGCGGTGGCCCGCGCCGCCAGCCGCCGCGGCTGCGTGTGCCCGATCAATCCCGCCGCGCCGCGCCCGAGGGCGAGGCAAATCTTCGGCAACTGCGTCGTCTTGCCGGAGCCGGTTTCGCCGCAGACGATGATGACCTGATGCCCCCCCAGCGCGGCGGCGATCTCCTCCCGGCGGGCGGAAACGGGCAGGTCGGGCGGAAAATCCGGCGCGGGCAGCGCCGCCCGGCGAGCGGCGACGGCGGCGCGGGAGCGAGCAAGCAAGGCGTCCAGAGCGGCCTGCGCGGCGGCGCGGGCATCCGGGCGCTTGCCGCCATGCAAGGCGCGCCACAAATGGCGCAGGCGGGGACGGTCGGCGCAGAGGCAATCGTTGAAATTCGGTATCAAGGAGACCTGCGGATGATCCGGGTAATGAGCAGCGCCGAATCATACGGCGTCGCAATCAAAACAATAAGCCCGCCAGGAAAGTATAGGAGAGTCCTTTGGGCATGGGGAATCCTTTGGAAAAACAAGTCCCATGAATTCCCCTCCCCCGCTTGCGGGGGAGGGCTAGGAGAGGGTGTCCAACCATACGGAGCGAAGCGACGCTAAATAAAAAGGGGCGAAGCACCGGCAAGGCGCTTGTCGCCGCGACAGTCCTCCCCCCCCCTCGTCATTGCGAGGAGCGCAGCGACGTGGCAATCCAGAGCGTTCCTTGCGGAGCGAAGCGACGCTGGATAAAAGGGAAGAGGAGCGGGACGCCCGTCCATTCCCTGCCGCCAAAAAATCAGCGTCGCTGCGCTCCGGTTGGTTGGAACTGGATTGCCACGTCGCTGCGCTCCTCGCAATGACGAGTTCTTCCACCGGGACGCTTGTCCATGCCCCACCGCCAAAAAAACAGCGACGCTGTCAACGATTATTCCGCCTCTTCGATGCAGTGGATTTGCTGGTGGCGCGAGTTTAGGGGTTACAGCCATCCCGCCTTGCGGAAACGCCAGTAGAGCGCGCCGCCGCCGCCGGCGATGAGGACGAGCGCGGCGGGATAGCCGTATTCCCATTGCAGCTCCGGCATGTGGGCGAAGTTCAT
>JAIRLA010000145.1 GCA_031259795.1 Azoarcus sp. | reverse complement strand
GCCGCCCCACGCCTCGTCATTGCGAGGGCCGCCCCACGCCTCGTCATTGCGAGGGCCGCAGGCCCGTGGCAATCCAGTTCGTTCCATCCGGCGCGCAGCGCCGCTGATTTGAACCGCCGCGTCGATGCGCTCCTCGCAATGACGCGGCGGGGGGCTGTCCGCCATATGCACTAACCTAATAGTAAATTAATCCCAAAACGGGTATATTCCAAAAGTAACACCGTTCTCCTGAGCCGAGCCTCTCGCTGTTTCACCAGGCTAAATAAGCTATTGTTAATCGAAAAACGTCTTAAAGCAAGGAATTTACAATTATATAATACGCAATGCGATGCTAGGTTAGTGCATATGGGGGAGGGGACAGCAGGCGGCTGTGATTAAAGAAGGGGAGGAAAAAAGGGGACACCTGTCCACTCCCCGCCGCAGAGAATTCACCGCTGTTTTGCCGCGCGGCGGCGGGCGGGTTTTTTCTTGGGGGGCGGGGCGGCGCGGCGATCGCGCAGTGCGCGCGCGAGTTCGGTGACGGCCATTGCGTAGAAGCTGCTGCGGTTGTAGCGGGTGATGACGTAGAAATTGTGATATCCAAGCCAGTATTCGGTGGGCGCGCCGGGGGTTTCGAGGTCGATCAGGGCGGCCTCGGCGGCGGGAAGGCGGCCCGAGGCGGGACGGATGCCGGCTTTGGCGAGGCGCGCCGGTTCCAGGGTGGGTTCGATTCCGGCTTCGAGGAGGGGCGCGGGTTGGGCGCCGGGGATGAGGCGGGCTTTGATGGCGATGGGGGCGCCTGTCCGCCAGCCGTATTCGCGCAGGTAGTTGGCGATGCTGCCGATGGCGTCGGCCGCGCCGTCGTCGAAGTCGATGCGGCCATCGCCGTCGAAATCCACCGCGTAGCGGCGCACGCTGCTCGGCAGGAATTGCGGCCAGCCCAGCGCGCCGGCGTAGGAGCCGGTGTAGCTCGCCGGATCGCGCCCTTGTTCCAGGGCGAGCAGGAAGAGGGCTTCGAGTTCGCCGCGGAAGAGGTCGGCGCGCGGGGGGTAGTCGAAGGCCAGGGTGGCAAGGGCGGACAGGGTCTCGAAATTGCCGGTGTTGCGTCCGTAGAGGGTTTCGATGCCAAGGATGGCGAGGATGATTTCGGGCGGTACGCCGTAGGTTTGTTCGGCGCGCCGCAGAGTGTCGGCGTGCCGCGCCCAGAGCGCGATGCCGCTGTCGATGCGCAGGCGGTCGATGGCGTTGGCGCGGTAGCGCCGCCAGGAGCGCGCGGCGCGGGTCGCGGGCGGTTTGATGAGGTCGATGACGCGCGGGGTGTGGCGGGCGCTGGCGAGCGCGGCGTGGATGGGGGCGGGGTCGATCTGGTTGCGCGCGGCGATTTCTTCGGCGAAGGCGAGCGCGTCCGCGCGCGTGGCGTAGTCGGCGTGGGCGAGGCTCGCGGCCAGGGAAAAAAGGAGGGCGGCGAGCGCCGGACAGAGTGTGGTTTTCATGCGGGAAAAGGGGCGTGCGAAGCCGTATCAGGCGTGTGGGAGGCGGTCTTTTTCGAGGCGAAGCGCGGCGATGGCGCGCGCGAGGGCGCGGATTTCTTCGCGGGACGCGGGCGGACGATAACGCAGGCGGGCGTAGAGTTTGCAGATCGCGGTCAAGGCTTCGGCGTCGGCGGGGCGGGCGGCGGTGAGGCGGCGGCCATAGTCGAGCGGGCCTTCGGCGCTTTGGCGGGCCAGGCTGTGGCGGGCGAGGCGGGAGGAGAACCTTGCCCATGCCTGGTCGAGCGGGTCGCCGTCGTTGCGGGTGCGTTGCGCCCAGAAATAGAGCATGGCCATCAGCAGTACGGTGGAGATGATGATGGCGGGGAATAGCTTGGAGAGGGAAAAGGCGTTGAGGCCGAATTTTTCCAGCAGGTCGTGTTGCCGGGCTTCGTCGTAGGCGATCACCATGCGGTTCCATTCGTTGTTGAGGGCTTCCCAGCGGTAGCGCAACTGGCGCAGCCAGGAAAATTCGGGCCGCAGCATGAGGGGCAGCGCGTCGCCCGTGCGCAGGGAGTCCGCCAGGCCGCCGTCGATGCGTTGCGGGGCGACAAGCGCGGTCGGATCGATCCTGACCCAGCCGCGTCCGTCCAGCCAGACTTCAGCCCAGGCATGCGCGTCCGATTGGCGCACGACCATCGCGCCATCGACCGGGTTGATGTATCCGCCCTGATAGCCGGTGACGACGCGCGCGGGAACGCCCGCCGCGCGCGCGAGAAATACGAAGGCGCCGGCGAAGTGTTCGCAGAAGCCCATGCGCGTCTCGAACAGGAAGAAGTCGATACTGTCCGCGTCCAGCAGCGGCGGTTGCAGGGTGTAGATGAAACCGGCGGCGGTGAGCCAGGCGAGAATCCGCCGCACGGTCTGTTCGGGCGTATCCGCCCGTAATTCGGCGGCCAGCGCCCGCGCCCGGGGGTTGCCATCTCCGGGCAGGTGGCGGGCCAGGTTGGTTTCCCACGCCTCTTCGTTTACGCCGACCTGGATGTCGGGAAAGGATACGAAGCTGAATTGCGTCCGGCTCGAAATCGGCGCGCGGCTCACGGCCTGGAAATCGCGCGAGAATTGAACGTCCTGCACCGGGCCGGCGAGGTAATCGAGCGCCGGCAGCCAATGTTGTTGGTGTGGTTCGAGCATGAGCCGGTATCCGAACCGCCTGCCGGACGGGGTATAGCCCGGCGCGTCCCGAAAGGCGCGCAGTCTCAGGCGCCAGGAGCGGCCATCGAAGTCGTTCAGTACCGGGCCGCGCCAATAGCGGATGGCGGGCGGCGGCGGCGGGCCGTCGAATGTGGCGGTGAAGGCGAGCGCGTCCGAGAGCACCAGTTCGCTGATCGAACCGGGGGTCATGATGTCGGAGAGTCCGGTCGTGGCGGAAGCGTCGCGCGGTATGCCCCAGAGCGGCGAGATGACGCGGGGGAAGAGGAGAAAAAGCACGATCATGAATGGCAGGCCCTGCGCGAGCAGGAGCGCGCTCGTCTTCAGGCGCGCGCGCGTGTCGGAGGCCGGATCGGTGAGCGAAATCTGGCTGCCGAGCGTGACGAGGGCGGCCACGAGCACCATGATGGCCGCGGGCAGGGACTGGTCGTTGAAGAAAAGGCCGAACTGGAGAAAGAAGCACAGCAGTACGACGGCGCGGATATCGCGCATGTCGCGGGTTTCGAGCAGCTTGAGGCTGAGGAGCATGACCAGGAGCGTGAGTCCCGGCGCCTTGCCGAGGAAATGGCCGTAGGAGAGCCGCACGCCGACGGTGGCGGCGATGGTGAGCGGCAGCAGCAGCCAGCGCGTCGGCGCCTTCTTTCCGCGCCACAGCCGCCAGCCGCGCCAGAGCAGCAGCAGCGCGCAGGAGGCGATTGTCCAGTTGGGCAAGGATGGGACGTGGATGGCGATGGTCAGGGCGATCGCCGTCAGCATCCATACGCCCTGATTGCGGCGCAGGGCGGTCTCGTCGCCGGCTTTTCCCCGGAAGAAAAGATGCGCGCGGCGGAAAAGGGGGCGCGAGGCGCGCGCGTTCATGTCCATGTGCTTTCCCGCGCGGTGCCGTGGACGGCCAGCGCCCCCAGGCAGCGGTATAGATGCGCCTCGCCCCGATTGGCGGGAATTTCGCGCGCGGGCAGGCGCAGGGCGTAGCGCCGCCCGTCCTGTTCGGCGCGGAGCAGCCAGGCGGTCAGGCGCGACAGGCGTTCTTCTTCGCCAAGTATTTCGGGCAAGCCGTACCAGTCGAAAAAGAGATCGCCGCTTTCGGGAACCGAAAACTGCTTGGTCATCAACTCGCCGCCGCGGGCGAAGACTTTCCAGGCCAGGTGCCGGGGCGAATCCGTGTCCCGGTAGGCGCGCAGCCCGGCGAAATCCTCGTTGCCGGTGCGGGGAGAAGTCTCCGCCGCCTCCCCGCTCACCCTGCCCCGGCCGGGGGGATGGGGCGGCGGACTGGCTTCCGGGGCGGGGAAGACGAGCGCCTCCATGGCCGGGGCGAATACACTCCAGGCGCGGACGAGTCCGAGCGGCCAGCGCGTCTCGATCACGGCGCGTCCGAGCGGCAGGACGCCGCGTCGCCGCGCCGGCAGGGCGAGACTGATTTCGCTACAGGCCGCGGGCGGCAGATCGAAAAAGACTTCGCCCCGCTCCGTGGCGCCGCCGGACAGACGGAGGGCGGCGCGGCGGCGCGGGTGGGGATTGTCGATCAGCAAGTGGAAAACCACGCTGCCGCCGCAAAACGCGGCCTCCACCCTGCCGTACTGGATCGACAGTCCCAGGAGATTGCGGAAAGCGTGGATGGCGCTGGCAATGGCGCTTCCGGCGAGCAGGAAAGTGAAGGCATAACCCAGGCTCAGACCGTAATTGACCGAAGCGACCAGCATGACGCCCAGCGCGCCGGCGAAACTCAACCCGGCCAGCGTGGGCAGAACATAAATGCGGCGCTGGCCGAGCCGGATCGGCGCGGCTTCGGGCGGACGCGGCCACCACCGCCGCGCGGCGCGCAAGCGGGGCAACGAGCGGACGAAAGCCGGAAACGCACTCATCGGCGGGCAACGTTCAGGGAAGCTCGACGCCCTGCACCAGCCGCACGAGATCATCTTCGGCGGGCGCGCGCCCATCGCTGCTCAAGCGCAGACGGTGACTGGCGGTGTGCGGGAAAACATTCTGCACGTCTTCGGGCAGGACATGGTCGCGTCCCTCGATGAGCGCCCAAGCGCGCGCCGCGGCGAGCAGCCCCATGCCGGCGCGCGGGCTGAGGCCGGTGACGAACTCCGCGCTTTGCCGGGTAGCGACCAAGAGCGCCTGCACATAGTCGATGAGGCGATCGGCGACGATGGCTTGCCGCGCCGTCTGCTGCAATTCGAGCAACTCGGCGGGACTGATGACGGGCCGCATGTCCGTGAGCAATTCGCGCCGATCCCGCCCTTTCAGGAGATCGCGCTCGGCGTTGCGTCCGGGGTAGCCCAGGCGGATGCGCAGCAGGAAGCGGTCGAGCTGGCTTTCGGGCAAGGGGAAAGTGCCGATCTGATAGGAAGGATTCTGGGTGGCGATGACGAAAAAAGGCTCGGGAAGCGGCAAGGTCTGGCCGTCGGCGGTGATCTGGCGCTCCTCCATGGCTTCGAGCAGCGCGCTCTGCGTCTTGGGCGTGGCGCGGTTGACCTCATCGGCGAGAATCAGTTGCGCGAACACGGGGCCGGGGCGGAAACGGAAAGCGGAAGTCTCGCGTTCGAATACCGAGACGCCGACAATATCGGCGGGCAGCAAATCGCTGGTGAACTGGATGCGCTGGAATTGCAGGCCGAGCAAGCGGGCGAGAGCGTGGGCGAGCGTGGTCTTGCCGGTGCCGGGGACATCCTCGATCAGCAAATGACCGCGCGCGATCAGGCACGACAGGGCAAGCCGCAATTCGCGCTCCTTGCCGAGAATGACCTCGCCGGCGGTAGCCACGAGGCGCGCAACATGGGAATGCGGCATTTTCGGTTCCGGGTATGAAAAAGACGGGACAAGAGGAAAGAAAGCGTGATGATAAACGATACATGCCCGCGAGTCGGCATCCGCGCCTCGCGCATCAGCCTGCTGGATGGCGTCGTCGGAAAAACGTGCGTTATCAGCGTCGCTGCGCTCCGGATGGAACGAACTGGATTGCCACGGGCCTGCGGCCCTCGCAATGACGAGGGGGGGGAGGCTTTCGCAATGACGAGGG
>JAIRLA010000125.1 GCA_031259795.1 Azoarcus sp. | reverse complement strand
GCCTCGTCCCGAGGACCGCAGGCGGCAAGGAGGAAAAAGGCGAAGACGGCGCAAAGGCGGGGGGAGAAGAGGCGGGCCATGAGCATGGCGGTCGATGGAGAAGTGAATGGAGACGACGGATGGAATGGATGGCCGATGATCCTGGAGAACACCGCTTTTTGGATCGACCGGATTCTACGATACCAGCCCGGCTTGCGGATTACCCGGATCAGCGGCGCGGCGCGCCGGATGGAACGAACTGGATGGCCGCCGACCTGCGGCCCTCGTCATCACGAAAGCCGCCCCACCTCGTCATTGCGAGGAGCGCAGCGACGCGGCAATCCATGCGGCGGTTCAGCTTTCCGAAGCGCCCCGGCAACTTGCAAGGCCGTCTGGATTGCCACGGGCCTGCGGCCCTCGCAATGACGAGGTTTTCCGATTGAAAAGGGAAAGAAGGGAACGAAGCGCCTGCCCACGCCCCACCGCAAAGAAATCAGCGGCGCTTCGCGCCGGATGGTTGGAAACCCTCTCCCGCCCTTCGGGCACCCTCCCCCGCAAGCGGGGGAGGGGAATCCATCGGGAGAACTCGTCGAAGAAGCCCGGTTCTGTGCCGTTTTATTTGATCCGTACCGCGATGTCTTGCAGGTTATCCACCGGCAACGGCGGCCAGATGTACAGGCCGGTCAGGCTGTTGTGCATGTAGTACCCCATGCCGTCCGGCCCTTTTGACTGGTAGGCGGCGTCGGGGAAGGCCGCGCCATAAGTCCCCTTGCCCCAGTAGCCCGGCATGCAAGAGCTGTAGCCATGGCCGCCGCAGGCGCCGCCGCCGCCGTTTTCGCCCCAGACCCAGAGCGATCCGTCATCCAGGATCATGAGGCTGGAATCTTTGTTGGCCCCCACCGCCCGCGCTTTCCTGCTCTTGGAATCCAGGGCGGGGTCCCAGACCACATGCATCAGGCTGCGGTTGTTGCGATAGCCATCGCGCTGGAAGACGCCTTCATCCAGATGCAAGGCCGGGCCGCGCGTCTGGGCCGTGGTTCCGAAAGCGCCGCCGAGCAGGAAAGATCCCCAGGCGATCACTTTGCCATCCTCGGTCACGAGACTGGCCGCGAATTGTCCGGAAGCAATGGAGGTCGCCTTGACGGGCGTGCAGCCCGCGCCGACCGGCCGCCGATCATCGCCGGCCTTCCCCGGAGTCAGGGGCTGGCGGCCATCGGCATCCAGGCAAAGCACATAGGGACGCAATCCTTCGATGCTGTGCGCTCCCGTATCCGTCCGGTTGGCTCCGTTGCGATTCTCCTCGTCGGAACCCCACAGCAGCACTGAACCATCTTCGGTCAGCGCCACGCCATGCTGATACCCCAGGATGATTTCCTTGATGCCGCCATGGGCCTTGCCCAGGCTGGTCACTTCGGGGATGAAGACCGGCTTGGTGATGTACCAGTCGTTGGCGATGACTCCCGCGTAATTGCCGCTGCCGGAAGGCGTGCGCACGACGCCGGCGGCCGGGCAGGTCGCCGGATCGTAAGCGAAGTTTTCCGAATTCCGGGTGTGGTTGTATTCGCCGAGCTTGCGCGCGTCCTGCTTGCAGCCGTTGAGGAAATAACCGGAAGTCCCCATGCCGCTCTCGAAACTGCGCCCCCAGCCGTAAATATTGCCGCGATCATCCTGCGCCATGAATCCTTCATAGCCGTTATAGACCGCGATGATCCTGGGCGTCTTGCCGGTTCCGCCGGAAGAGACGGGCAATACCGGCCAGGAAGCATCGGGGATGGGCGTCTGGTTGCGAATGATCGAGCCGACCGTGCCCAGGCCGCGCTGGGCAAAGGAATTGTGTCCGCTCGTCCACACCCTGCCATCTTCGGTGACCCAGGCGTAGGCATACTCGGCGGCCGCGACATCCGTCACTTTCTGGGCGATGGGCTGCCAAGTGCTGATGGATAAGTCATATTGATTGGCGCCATCCGGCACTTTTTCCGGGGCGGCATGGCCGGTGATGTCCTTTCCGATCACCCAGTCATTGCTGTCGCCCCATGCCCACAGATTGCCAGTGTTGTCGAGCGCGGCGATGGTGTAGGCGGAGGCGGCGATATCGACGACGTTATTCAATGCCTTGAATCGGGTGGGCGGATTGTAAATGGCCCGATCCGCCAGATATACCGGGCTGGAGGGGGCGCCATTCGGCCCGCCGCCGGGGCCGCCGTCCCCCGCGGTCTTCCAGTTCAGTATTCCGAAATATCCCCAGATCCAGAGATGGCCATCCTCGTCGATGACCGCATTGGAATCCAGCAGGCGGGCGCTGCTCAACAGGCCCGGCGTCCGGGGAAAAGGAGTACATGCTTCATTGGCACAAGCAAACGCCTTGTCCGGCACAGACGATATCGACATCATTGCCACGACAAGACAGGAATATGAGAATCTCTTTTTTTTCATGACATCACCACTTGTATTTGTATATAACCGTGAAGTACCGACGCAAATAAAGCCATCGATATATCCCATCTAGCACAAATCATGCCATTCCCTGTATGTCAGTGATTTCCATAAGTAAAAAGTCTTTCATATCGAAGAAATGTAAAATATACCGGCACATCGGCGCTTGCCGCGACATCACAAGGCGAGGCGATCGCCGCGTTGCCCGGTCTTGCCGGATTTCCGTACGTGCGGGCGAACGTCGATCCGACTCGACAAAAATCCGGCGCGCGGGGTTCCGCCGTTCTGGTCGAAAAGAGGAAACCCGGAGGGTGCAGGAAAGAATCAGATCGCCGCCTCTCCCGTTTCGCCGGTACGAATGCGCACCGCCTGCTCCACGCCGAATACGAATATCTTGCCGTCGCCGATCTTGCCCGTCCGCGCCGCCTTGATGATGGCATCGACGGAACGATCCACGGCTTCGTCCGCGACCACCACTTCCACCTTGACCTTGGGCAAGAAATCAACGACATACTCCGCCCCCCGGTAAAGCTCGGTATGCCCCTTCTGGCGGCCGAATCCCTTGACCTCGGTCACGGTCAGGCCGCTGATTCCGATTTCCGACAGGGCTTCGCGCACCTCTTCGAGCTTGAACGGTTTGATGATGGCTTCGATTTTTTTCATCGTGAGACTGACTCCGGTTTTCCAGTAGTTCTTCCTTGTGGCGCATGTATGTCAATGAAAACCATGCGCACATCCCGGCGGCGCGCTGTGAGTGCGCCGTTCGCAGCATACCGCGGCACGGCCGCGCCATCCGCGTGACGCGGGTCACGTGCAACCACTCCTTACTATCAAAATCGCCAGAAAACGACCGTTAAAGGCATAGACGAACACATGACAGAGAGACCACCATGAACAACAATCGGCGCTTCGTTCTCATACAAGGCAAACGCCGAAGCGGCGACGGCGCGCTCAACCGCGCTTCCGCCCCCAACATCGGCCACACCGTCGCCAATGCCATCCACGCCGGCTTCCGTATTGGACAGCCTGTGCGCATCGGCCAGGTAGACGGACGCATCGTCGGCTACAACATCGGCCATTTCGGTCTTTTCAGCGGCAAGGACTACCCCTTGCTGGTGCGCACCCGCTACGGCACCGCCAAGTGCAGCCTGGCGGAAGTCGCCGCGGCCTGAAAGCAAAAAGGCGGCCCTTGCACGAGCCGCCGCGCGTTTCCCGCTCCTTTTTTTATTTGGCGGCGTTGGCAACGCCATCGAGAATCTCCTGCCTGGCTTCCTCGACTGTTCCCCAGCCCAGGATCTTGACCCATTTGCCCGGCTCGAGATCCTTGTAGTGCTCGAAAAAATGCACGGTCTGCTTCATCAGCAGTTCGGGCAAGTCATCGATGCTTTTCACTTTGTCGTAAAGCGGCGTGAGCTTGGAAACCGGTACGGCGATGATCTTGGCGTCCACGCCGCCGTCATCCTCCATCTTCAGCACGCCGACCGGGCGGACGCGGATGACCGCGCCGGGGAAAAGCGGGAACGGCGTCACCACCAGCACATCGACCGGATCGCCATCACCGGAGATGGTGTGCGGCACATAGCCGTAATTGAGTGGGTAACGCATCGAAGCGCCCATGAAGCGGTCAACGAAGATCGCGCCGCTTTCCTTGTCTACTTCGAACTTGATCGGATCGGCTTGCGCCGGGATTTCGATGATGACGTTAACATCGTCGGGCGCATCCTTGCCGACCTTGACGAGATCCAGCCCCATGGGCAACTCCTGCGAAAAAACTCAATTGTACAAGCAGATCATTGCGGCGCGTCGAAACCGGCGTCTTCCACCGCCTGGCGCATCGCCGCGACCTCGACCCGTTCGGGATCGTAGCTTACGGTAGCCGTCTCCCGTTCGAGCGAGACTTCGGCCCCGTTCACCCCGGGCAGGGATTCGAGCACCTTGGTCACATTGCCCACACAACCATTGCAGGTCATGCCCCGCACCTTGATCGTTACTTCACCCATATCATCTCCTTGCCATCATCGTCCCGCCACCGGAACGATTGCCAACTTCCAACAGCGGCGAATTGCCCGCCGCCGACACCGGACTCGCCGCTCTCGCCACACATCGGATCGAGCATCCATCAATGCGGCGAGCGGAGCCCACGGCACATTGTAGGCAAAGGCGAAAAAGAGGCTCTGCCGACTTTTCGTCAACGTCGCCCACGACAATCCGGCGGCGTTTACCGCGTCGTGCAAATTGCCACGCGCCAAAGGCGGCGGGGACGATCGGAGCGCCGCGCTCGACGCGCGTTCAGGCGCACATGACCCCGCTCCACAGTTTGCCTCCCAGACCCGGTGCCCGCACAAGCCCGAAAACGCCAAAGCCCAGCACCAGCAAGCCTGCGGCAAGACGGGCCTTGCCGTTGCCGGTGAAAGCGCGGAAACGCCCGGCCACCAGACCGGCAAGCAGTAGATTGGGCAAGGTGCCAAGCCCAAAGGCCAACATCAACCCCGCGCCGCGCCAGACCGAACCGGTCATGAGCGCGAGGCTCAGCGCCATGTAAACCATGCCGCAGGGCAGAAATCCCCACAACGCGCCCAGCGGCAAAGCCTGCGCCACCGAGCGCACCGGCAGGAAGCGGCGCGTCACGGGCTGGACGCGCCGCCACAACACTTGTCCCGCTCGTTCAAACGGCGCGAGGAAGCGCGTCACTCCAGCCAGATACAGACCGAGCGCGACCAGCATCAGATTGGCGAACACATAAAGCGCGATCTGCACCGGCATCACGCCATCGTAGAGCATGCCGAACGACCCCAGCGCGCCCGCCGCGCCGCCGGCGACGGTGTAAGAAAGAATGCGGCCAAGGCTGTAGGCGAGGTGCATGGGCCACTGCCTGCCGCGCAGCCAGCCGCGTCCGGGGCCGCAGACGGGAGCGGTCCGGGGCGGCGCTTCCACCTGCATGGAAAGCGCTCCGACAATGCCGCCGCACATCGACACGCAATGAACGCCGCCGAAAAGGCCGATCAGGAATACAGCAAGATAGCCGGTTTCAGGCATGTTGCAAATCAGATCACGCGAGAGTAGCGCTTGCGCTCCCGGTCGGCGCGCAGGTAGCGGTCGAACACCATCGCTATGGCGCGCACCAGCAGCCGGCCCGCAGGCAGCACCGTGATCCAGTCGTCCTCGATCCTGACCAGGGCGGCGCTCTCCATATTGGCGAGATCGGCCAGTTCTTCGGAAAAGTATTCCCTGAAATCAATGAGATGTGCAATCTGGATCGACTCGATCGAAAGCGCGAAATGGCACATCAGGGACTGGATGATCGAACGCCGCAGCAAGTCGTCGGCTGTCAGTTCGATGCCGCGCAGCACGGGCAACTCGTCACGGTCGAGCGCGTCGTAATATTCATCGAGCGTCTTGCGGTTCTGCGCATACACCGGGCCGACCTTGGCGATCGCCGAAACGCCGAAAGCCAGCATGTCGCACTCGGCCTGGGTCGAATAGCCCTGGAAGTTGCGGTGCAGACGCCCCTGCCGCTGGGCCACGGTCAGTTCATCGTCCGGCTTGGCGAAGTGATCCATCCCGATATAGACATAACCGGCTTCCGTCAGACGGCGGATCGCCAGTTGCAATATTTGCAGCCTGGCGTCCGGCCCCGGCAGCTCGCCCGGCAGGATGCGGCGCTGCGGCTTGAAAAGAGCGGGCAGGTGGGCGTAGCTGTAGACCGAGATGCGATCGGGCGACAATTCGAGCACCTGTTCGAGGGTGCGGCCGAAACCGTCGATATTCTGCCGGGGCAGTCCGTAGATCAGATCCATGCTGATCGACTGAAAGCCGGTGGCGCGCGCGGCCTCCATCACCAACCGGGTTTCATCGAAACTCTGCACGCGATTGGTGGCGATCTGCACATCCGCGGCGAAATCCTGCACGCCCACGCTCATCCGGTTGAAACCGAGGCTGGCAAGCAACTCGACAGTGTCGAAATCGACCTTGCGCGGATCGACCTCGATCGAATACTCGCCATTTGGCACGAGGCTGAAATTGGCGCGCACCGACGCCATCAGGCGGCGCAACTCGTCGTGCGACAGGAACGTCGGCGTTCCCCCGCCGAGGTGCAGTTGGGTGACCTGGCGCGGCCCGCCCAGCGCCGCCACTTGCAGGCCGATCTCCCGGTTCATGTAATCCAGATACTTCGCCGATCTGCCGTGGTCCTTTGTGATGATCTTGTTACAGGCGCAGTAATAGCAGATCGTGTTGCAGAACGGGATGTGGAAGTATAATGAAAGCGGTCGGCTCACGCCTCCGACCGCCCGCTTGCCCAACCAGTCAGTCAATGCCCGCGCATCGAACGCCTCGATGAAGCGGTCGGCTGTGGGATACGACGTGTAGCGTGGCCCGTTGATATCGAATCGACGGATCAATTGTGGATCAAAGACAAGTTCGTTCTGACTGGCCATGGATGTCGCGCCAAGAGATTTTTTGATAATGGCAGGAAGTTGTCATCTTCCGGTTGACATGGGTCAACGGTACAAATGACCGATAGAAACAACCTCCAGCAAGCGAGTTTACTGTGCAGATGAAGGCAACGGTGCCCATCACCGCCGCAGGCCTCAAAAAAGCCTGTTCCCAATGCAACCTGCTCGAATTGTGCCTGCCTTTCGGGATGGACGACACAGACCTCCACCGTCTCGACGAATTGGTGGGGGCGCGGCGCAAGATCAAGCGCCAGCAGCCGCTTTACCGCAGCGGCGACTTGTTCGAGGCGATCTACGCCATCCGCACCGGCTCGTTCAAGACCGACATTTTGCTTGAAGACGGGCGCGAACAGGTCACGGGCTTCCAGATGACCGGCGAAATCCTCGGCCTCGACGGCATCAGCACCGAGTTGCATTCCTGCAACGCGATCGCGCTCGAAGACAGCGAAGTCTGCGTGATTCCCTACGCCAAGCTCGAAGAACTCTCCCGCACCGTCGAAGGACTCCAGCACCAGTTCCACAAGGTGATGAGCCGCGAAATCGTGCGCGACCACGGCGTGATGATGCTGTTGGGTTCGATGCGCGCCGAGGAACGGCTGGCGGCCTTCCTGCTCAACATGTCGCAACGCTTCACCGCGCGCGGTTTCTCTTCCGCCGAGTTCCACCTGCGCATGACACGCGAGGAAATCGGCTCTTACCTGGGTCTCAAGCTCGAAACCGTTTCCCGCGCCTTTTCCCGTTTCCAGGTGGAAGGGCTGGTCGCCGTCCAGCAAAAACACATCCGCATCCTCGACGGCGCGGGACTCAAGAAACTGATCCAGCATCACGCCAACATGCGCTGACAGCCGCAGGGACCGGGGAGCGGATTCACAATGACGAGGCCCCTGTCCCTTCCCCGCCGCCAATCACGGCATCCGCGCGCGCGGCGGCCCTGTATTGATTGCCGAAGGACTCCCGTCCGGCGCGAGTGCGTATAACATCACATCTTTTCACTGCGGTTGCGGTAAAGGCGGTTCCATGATTCTGGTGACGGGCGGGGCGGGATTCATCGGCGGCAATTTCGTGCTCGATTGGCTGGCGGCGGGCGGCGAGGCGCTGGTCAATCTCGATGCGCTCACTTACGCGGGCAATCCGGAGACACTGGCGACGCTGGCGGGAGATGCGCGCCATGTGTTCGTGCATGGCGACATTTGCGACCGCCCCTTGCTCGACCGGCTTCTCGCCACGCACCGGCCACGGGCGATCGTGCATTTCGCCGCCGAGAGCCATGTCGATCGTTCGATCCATGGGCCGGGCGAGTTCATCCGCACCAATATCGAGGGCACGTTCACCCTGCTCGAAGCGGCGCGCGCCTACTGGAATACGCTCGATGCGGCGGCGCGGCGGGCATTCCGTTTCCACCACGTGAGCACCGACGAGGTATACGGTTCGCTGCGGGCGGATGAAGCGCCGTTTTGCGAAGAACATCCGTACCAGCCGAACAGCCCGTATTCCGCCAGCAAGGCCGCCTCCGATCACCTGGCGCGGGCGTGGTTCCACACCTATGGCCTGCCGGTGCTGGCGACCCATTGCTCCAACAACTACGGACCGTTCCATTTCCCGGAAAAGCTGATTCCGCTCACCATCGTCAATGCGCTGGCCGGGCGGACGCTGCCGGTCTATGGCGACGGGCTGAATGTGCGCGACTGGCTCTATGTTGGCGACCACTGCCGCGCCATCCGCGACGTGCTCGCGCAAGGCCGCCCCGGCGAAACTTACAATATCGGCGGCGGGAACGAAATGACCAATATCGACATCGTGCGCGCGGTCTGCGCGCTGCTCGATGAATTGCGGCCCGATCCCGCCGGAAGCCGCGAACGGCTGATCGCCTTCGTGGCCGACCGTCCGGGCCATGATCGCCGTTACGCGATCGACGCGCGCAAGATCGGGCGCGAGCTGGGCTGGCGTCCGCGGGAGACCTTCGAGAGCGGCCTGCGCAAGACCGTGCGCTGGTATCTCGACCATCCGGAGTGGGTCGCCAACGTGCAAAGCGGGGCCTATCGTGGCTGGATCGACAAACACTATGGCGGAGCCGGAACGTGAAAATCCTATTGCTGGGCAAGAATGGCCAAGTCGGTTGGGAATTGCGGCGCGCGCTTGCGCCTCTGGGCGAAGTCGTGGCGCTGGGGCGTGATGGCAAAGGCGATCTCGTGGGCGATCTGGAGAACGAGAGCGGCCTGCGCGCCACGGTGGCGGCAATCGCGCCCGATGTGATCGTCAATGCCGCCGCCTACACCGCCGTCGACCGCGCCGAGGGCGAGCCGGAACTGGCGCAGCGCATCAATGCCGCCGCGCCCGCCGCGCTGGCGCGGGAAGCCGCCGCGCGCGGCATCTGGCTCGTGCATTATTCGAGCGATTATGTCTTCGATGGCGACGGCAGCCGTCCGTGGCGGGAGGACGATCCGGCGCGGCCGCTGTCGGTTTATGGCAAGAGCAAGCTCGCGGGCGAAGAGGCGATCCGGGAGAGCGGCTGCCGGCATCTGATCCTGCGCACTTCCTGGGTCTATGCCGCGCGCGGCGACAACTTCGCGCGCAGCATGCTGCGCCTGGCCGCCGAACGCGAGTGCCTGACAGTGGTCGCCGATCAAGTCGGCGCGCCGACCGGCGCGGATCTGATCGCCGATGTGACCGCCCATCTCGTGCGCGGCGTGAGCGGCGTAAGCGGCGAGAACGAGGCCGCGCGCGGCGGCGTCTATCACCTGGCCGCGGCGGGCGAGACGAGCTGGTATGGCTACGCCCGTTTCGTCATCGACGAAGCCCGCCGCCACGGCATCGTGCTCAAAGTACGGGAAATCGCGCCGATCCTGACCTCCTCGTGGCCGACGCCCGCCGCGCGCCCCCTGAATTCGCGCCTCGATACCGCCCGGCTGCGCGATGCTTTCGCCATCAACTTGCCCGACTGGCGCTTCGGCGTCGGACGGATGCTCGACGAAATTCTATGACCATGGCGATACGCAGAGGCATTCTCCTCGCCGGCGGCTCCGGCACCCGGCTGCATCCGGCCACGCTCGCCGTCTCCAAGCAATTGCTGCCGGTCTACGACAAACCGATGGTCTATTACCCCCTGTCGACGCTGATGCTCGCCGGTATCCGCGACATCCTCGTGATCTCCACGCCGCAGGACACGCCGCGCTTCGCGCAATTGCTCGGCGACGGCGAGCAGTGGGGGCTGGCTCTTTCCTATGCGGTACAGCCGAGTCCGGACGGGCTGGCGCAAGCCTTCATCATCGGCGAGCACTTCATCGCCGGCGGCCCGTCGGCGCTGGTGCTCGGCGACAACCTTTTCTACGGGCACGAACTGGCCGACGATCTCATCCGGGCCAGCGCGCGCGCCACGGGCGCCACGGTATTCGCCTACCCGGTCAATGATCCCGAGCGTTACGGCGTAGTCGAATTCGACCGCGCCGGGCGCGCCGTGAGCCTGGAAGAAAAACCAGCCTGCCCCAAGAGCCGCTACGCGGTGACGGGCCTGTACTTCTACGACGAGCGCGTGACGGACATCGCCCGGAAACTCAAACCCAGCGCGCGCGGCGAACTGGAGATTACCGACGTCAACGCGCAATACCTCGCCATGGGAGCGCTCGATGTGCAAGTCATGGGGCGCGGTCACGCCTGGCTCGATACCGGCACCCACGAAAGCCTGCTTGAAGCCGGGCTGTTCATCCAGACCATCGAAAAACGGCAAGGACTCAAGATCGCCTGTCCCGAAGAAATCGCATGGCGCGCGGGCTGGATCGACGACGCGGCGCTGGCGCGCCTGGCCGCGCCGCTGGCGAAAAGCGGCTATGGCCGTTACCTGCAACGTCTGCTCGAAGACAAGGTGTTTTGAGCGTACCGCCCCATCTTGCAAGCATAGGCATCTACACACTCCGAAATAGCTGATGATGAAAACAGCGGCGCTTCGCGCCGGATGGAACGAACTGGATTGCCACGTCGATGCGCGCCTCGCAATGACGAGGGCGGGAGGGCTTTCGTGATGACGACGCTTTACCTTTCCTGCAACGGTACGACCGTCCCCCAATCACAGTCGCCTGCCGGCCCCTCCTCCAATCACAGTCGCTTGCCGTCCCCTCCCTCGCTTGGCGGGCGAGAGGGTGCCCCGTCAGGGGCGGGAGAGGGTTTCCTTCCATGCGGAGCGAAGCGACGCTGTTTTCTTTACGGTGGGGCACGGACAAGCGTCCCCTTCCTTCCCCCACCCCCTCTTTAATCAGCGGCGCTGCGCGCCGGTTGGTTGGAAACCCTCTCCCGGCCTTCGGCCACCCTTTCGCCCGCCAAGCGGGGGAGGGGAATCCATCAGAAGAATGTGTCAGTGCGCCTCGTCCCAGTTCCGCCCCGCGCCCACGGCCACCCGCAACGGCACGGCAAGCCTGGCGACGTTTTCCATCAGGCCGGGCAAGGCGGCGCGCAGGGCGTCGATTTCGCCTTCCGGGACTTCGAGGACGAGTTCGTCGTGGACTTGCAGCAGTAGCCGTGATTGCAGTGCGTTTTCGCGCAGCCAACGGTCGACGGCGATCATCGCCATCTTGATGAGATCGGCGGCGGTGCCCTGCATGGGGGCGTTGATCGCGGCGCGTTCGGCGGCCTGGCGGCGGGTGTATTGGCGAGCGGCGATGTCGGGCAGGTGCAGACGGCGGCCAAAGACGGTTTCGACATGGCCTTGGTCGCGCGCGACGGCCTTGATCCGTTCCATGTAGGCGGCAACGCCGGGGTAGCGGGCAAAGTAGCGGTCGATCCAGCCTTGCGCCGCGCCGCGTTCGATGCCGAGCGTGCGGGCGAGGCC